>NZ_QEQT01000030.1:0-6986 GCF_003311655.1 Prauserella sp. PE36
GGGGGACTCGCGGTCCGGAGCGGGGGACTCGCGGTCCGGAGCGGGGGACTCGCGGTGCGCCATTCACCGGTTCAGCTACCGCACCGCGGGATCATCCACATCGGATGGTCCCGCCTCGAGCGGGCACCCGGTCGCGTGCTGTGGGGCGCGGTGCTGCTCATCGGCGCCGGGTCCGTCGTCCATCCGGTCGCCGCCCATGCCTTCCTCCCGGTCAGGAGCCTCCCGAGAACCAGCGCTGCGGCGCGGGCCGCAGGTTCTGATAGATGTGCTTGACCTCCTGGTACTCGGCCAGCCCTGTCGGCCCGAGCTCCCGCCCGAAGCCGGACTGCTTGAACCCGCCCCACTCGGCCTGCGGCAGATAGGGATGGAAGTCGTTGATCCAGACCGTTCCATGACGCAGCCTGCCCGCGACGCGCTGCGCCCGGGAGGCGTCGGACGTGAACACCGCGCCCGCGAGCCCGTAGTGGGTGTCGTTGGCGATGCGCACGGCATCGTCCTCGTCGGTGAACGTCTCCACCGTGAGCACCGGCCCGAACGACTCCTCTCTGACCGCGGTGCTGCCCTGTGCCACGCCGTCGAGCACGGTCGGCAGGTAGTAGAAGCCGTCCGCCAGCTTCTCGTCGTCCGGCCTGCGGCCCCCGGTGCGCAGCACGGCGCCCTCGGCGAGCGCGGTGGCGACGTAGCGTTCCACCTTCTCGCGGTGCGCCGCCGAGATGAGCGGCCCGGTCTCGGCCTCGGGGTCGAACGGGCCGCCGAGCCGGATCAGCTCCGCGCGGCGCACCACCTCGTCGACGAAGGCGTCATGGATCTCCTGCTGCACGATCAGCCGCGACCCCGCGGAGCACACCTGGCCCGAGTGCAGGAAGATCGCCGTGAGCGCGTAGTCCACGGCCGTCTCGAAGTCGGCGTCGGCGAAGACGACGTTCGGGTTCTTGCCCCCGAGCTCGAGTGCGACTTTTTTCACGGTGGCCGCGGCCGAGGCCGCGATCACCTTGCCGGTGCCGAGGCCGCCGGTGAACGAGACGAGGTCCACGTCGGGGTGCTCCGCCAGCGGCGCGCCCGCGGCGGCGCCCGCGCCCAGCACGAGGTTGCCGACCCCGGCGGGCAGGCCCGCCTCGGTGAGGATCCGCATGAGCAGGATCGCCGTGTGGGGGGTCAGCTCACTCGGTTTCAGGACGAACGTGTTGCCCGCGGCGAGCGCGGGCGCGACCTTCCACGCCGTTTGCAGCAATGGGTAGTTCCACGGGGTGATGAGCCCGCACACGCCGACCGGCTCGTGCACGATCCGGCTGACGGAGTCCGCGTCCCCGGTGTCCACCACGCGACCGGCGTCCTGGCCGGCGAGCTTGCCGTAGTAGCGGAAACAGGCCGCGATGTCGGCCATGTCGTACTCGCTCTCCACCAGGCGTTTGCCCGTGTCGAGCGACTCGGCCCTTGCGAAGGCGTCCCGGTCGCGGTCGAGCAGGTCGGCCACGCGAAGCAGGAGGTCGCCCCGCTGCCAGGAGGGGGTCGAGGACCAGGCGCCGTCGTCGAACGCCGCCCTGGCCGCCGCGATCGCGCGCTCGGTGTCCTCCCGCGTCCCTTCGTCCACAGTGGCGACGAGGGAACCGTCGGCGGGACAACGGATCTCCCGCGTGCCACCCGAGGCCGCGCCGACCCATTCCCCGCCGATGAAGAAGTCCGCCATCGTTCGTCTCTCCGTACTCCAGACAATGGTTCACGACCGTACCTTTGTCGTGGTGATGGATCCACCCGGTCGAGGCCGACTTCATCGTGGCGTGTCTCTCCTAGACTGGGCGGGCGAGGCATCGAACCGAGGCGAGCGAGGTGGAGCGTGACGTTGCTGGAGTCCGTACACGGGCCGGCCGACCTCAGGCGAATGGACCACGGGCAACTGGGCGTGCTGGCCGAGGAGATCAGGCAGTTCCTTGTCGAGAAGGTGTGCAGGACCGGCGGTCACCTGGGGCCCAACCTGGGGGTTGTCGAGCTGACGCTGGCGTTGCACCGCGTCTTCGACTCGCCGCGCGACTCGATCCTGTTCGACGTCGGCCATCAGTCGTATGTGCACAAGATCGTCACCGGCCGCCATGATGGTTTCGACCAGCTGCGCCAGCAGGGCGGCATCGCGGGTTACCCGGCGCGCGCGGAGAGCGACCACGATCACATCGAGAACAGCCACGCCTCCACCGCCCTGTCCTACGCGGACGGTCTCGCCAAGGCATACCGGCTCGCGGGTGGGGGGCGGCACGTCGTCGCGGTGGTCGGTGACGGCGCGCTCACCGGCGGCATGTGCTGGGAGGCCCTCAACAACATCGCCGCCAATCCCGACCACCCCGTCGTGATCGTGGTCAACGACAACGGCCGGTCGTACTCGCCGACGATCGGCGGCCTCGCCGAGCACCTCGCCGCACTGCGCCTGCGGCCCGGCTACGAGCGGATCCTCGACGGTGGGCGTGAGCTGCTCCAGCACACGCCGGTGGTCGGCAAGCCGCTCTACACGGCCCTGCACGCCGCGAAGGCGGGCATCAAGGACGCGCTCAGCCCGCAGGTGATGTTCTCGGACCTCGGCCTCAAGTACTTCGGCCCCGTCGACGGTCACGACGTCGCCGCGCTGGAGAAGGCCCTGCACAACGCGAAGTCGTTCGGCGGGCCGGTGATCGTGCACGCGGTGACCGAGAAGGGCCATGGCTACCCGCCCGCGGTCAACCACGAGGCCGACCAGATGCACCAGACCGACCCGATCGACCCACAGACGGGGCTGCCGCCGAAGAAGGGGCCGAGCTGGACGTCGGTGTTCTCCGACGAGCTCGCCCGCATCGGAGCCGAACGCGAGGACGTGGTCGCCATCACGGCGGCGATGCTGCGCTCGACGGGTTTGCACAGGTTCGCCGACGCCTACCCGGACCGTTGGTACGACGTCGGCATCGCAGAGCAGCACGCGGTCACCTCGGCGGCGGGGCTGGCGATGGGCGGGCTGCACCCGGTGGTGGCGATCTACTCGACGTTCCTCAACCGCGCGTTCGACCAGGTGCTGATGGACGTCGCGCTGCACCGGCAGCCCGTGACGTTCGTGCTCGACCGCGCCGGCATCACGGGCCCCGACGGGCCCAGCCACCACGGCATGTGGGATCTGTCGCTGCTCGGCATGGTGCCGGGTATGAGGGTCGCCGCCCCGCGCGACGCCGAGACGCTGCGGGAGGAGCTGCGCGAGGCGGTCGCCGTCTCCGACGGGCCCACCGCGCTGCGCTTCTCGCGTGGCGGCGTCGTGGAGTCGGTGCCGGCGCAGGAGCGGATCGGCACGGTCGACGTGCTGCGCAAGGGTGCCAGCGAGGACGTGCTGCTGGTCGTGGTGGGCGCCTTCGCCCGGCTCGGGCTCGCGGCGGCCGACCGGCTGGCCGACCAGGGCATCGGCGTGACCGTCGTCGACCCGAGGTGGGTGGTGCCGGTGCCGGAGCAGCTCGTGGAGCTGGCCGCCCGTCACCGGCTCGTGGTCACGGTCGAGGACAGCGGCCGCCACGGCGGCTTCGGGTCCGCGCTGGCCGCTGCGCTGCGTGACGCCGACTGCGACGTTCCGTTGCGTGATCTCGGTGTGCCGCAACGATTCCTGGCACACGGCACGCGTGACGAGGTGCTCGCCGGGATCGGGCTCACGGCCCAGGACGTCGCCCGCAGGGTCACTGAGTGGGCCTCCACCCGTCTCGGCGAGCCGCACGCCACCAGCACCGTGGAGACCACGGAGTCCACGCCGGAATGAGCCCGTCTCGCACCGGCGAGCCGGAGCCGCTGAACGCCTAGAATTTCAACCGGGTCTTCACACAGGAAGCTCTCAGAAATCTGTGACACGGTGTTGACGTGCGGGTATTGGTAGTTGAGGACGAGGCGCCGCTCGCCGAGGCGATCGCGCGCGGCCTTCGCCGGGAGGGCATGGCCGTCGACGTCGCCTTCACGGGGGACGAGGGTCACGAGAAGGCGGCCATCACGCGGTACGACGTCGTGCTGCTCGACCGGGACCTGCCCGGCATGTCGGGTGACGACCTGTGCAAGGAGATCGTCACGTCCGGGGAGCTGACCCGGGTGCTCATGCTCACCGCCAGTGGGGCGGTGTCCGACCGGGTCGAGGGCCTGTCGCTGGGGGCGGACGACTACCTCGCCAAGCCATTCGCGTTCCCCGAACTGGTCGCGCGCGTGCGCGCGCTGGGCAGGCGGGCCACCCCGGCCACGCCGCCGGTGCTCACCGCGGGCGACGTCGAGCTCGACCCCTCGCGCCGCACCGTGCGCAGGGGCGGTGAGCTGGTGGAGCTGACGCGCAAGGAGTTCGGCGTGCTGGAGGTGCTGCTCTCCGCGGGCGGCGCCGTGGTCAGCAGCGAGGACCTCCTCGAGCGCGTGTGGGACGAGAACGCCGACCCCTTCACCACCACGGTGCGCGTCACGGTGATGACGCTGCGCAAGAAGCTGGGTGAGCCGGGCATCATCGACACGGTGGTCGGTTCCGGTTACCGGGTGCCGGGCGCGGGCTCGAGTGCGGAGTCTGGTTCGCTCGCGGAGTGATCCGCCGTACGGGACTCCCGGTGCGCAGCCTGCGCGCCCGTATCACCGTGCTCGCGACCGTGCTCGCCGCGGCCGTCAGCCTGGTCCTGCTGTGGCTCGCGTGGACACTCGTCGGTGACGCCGTCGCCGCGGTGCCGCAGCTGCCGCCCGGCACCACCGTCCGGGTCGATGGCGCCGACATCGAGGCGTCCGTGCTGGCCGACCATCTGAGACAGCACGCGAGGGAACGCGTGCTGATCGCCGGGGTGATCGCCTTCTGCTTCGTGGTGGCCGCCGCGGGGATCCTGGCGTGGACGTTCACCTCGCGTGTGCTGCGGCCGCTGCGGGAGATCACCGACACCGCGACGCGCCTCTCGGTCGAGTCGATGGGGGAGCGCATCGGGGAACTGTCCACTCGCGACGAACTCGCCGAGCTGGCCCACACGTTCGACGCCATGCTCGACCGGCTCCAGGCCGCGTTCGACGCGCAGCGGCATTTCGTCGCCAACGCGAGCCACGAGCTGCGCACCCCCCTCTCGGTGATTCGCACCGAGCTGGACGTGACGTTGTCCGACGAGCACGCCGACGAGGCCGAGCTGCGGCGCATGGCCGGGGTCGTGCGCGACGCCACCGAGCGGGCGGAGCAGCTCGTCGGCTCGCTGCTGCTGCTCGCGCGCACCGACGGCGCGGGGCTCGTGCTCACCGAACCGGTGGATCTGGCCGCGGTCGCCGGCACGGCGTGGCGGGCGGTGCGGACCGAAGCCGAGGGGCGGGGCCTGCGGGCGGAGTTCAACCTCGCTCCCGCCATCACCACCGGCGACGCCGCGCTGCTGGAACGCGTGGCGGGCAACCTGCTGGAGAACGCGGTGCGGCACAACGTCGACGGCGGCTGGCTGGAGGTCGCCACCGAGCAGGGGCCCCGCCGCGCGACGCTGCGGGTCCGCTCGTCGGGGCCGCTGATCGACCCCGCGACCGTCACCGAGCTGTTCGAGCCGTTCCGCAGGGCGGGGGTCGCCCGCACCGCGCGGTCGGGGGCCGGTCTCGGGCTCTCCATCGTGCGTGCCGCCGTGCAGGCCCACGGCGGCGCGGTCGGCGCCGAGCCCGTGGTCGGCGGTGGGCTCGCGGTCACCGTCCACCTGCCCGCGGCACCGTAGCGGGTTACGGTCGGGACATGGTTTCCGAAGTCGAACTCAACAACGGTGTCCGCATCCCCCAGCTCGGGTACGGCGTCTACAGGATCCCGGACGGCGACGTCGCGGGCGCGGTGCACCGGGCGTTCGAGGCCGGGTACCGCAGCATCGACACGGCGACGCTGTACGGCAACGAACGCGGTGTGGGCCAGGCCGTGCGGGAGTCCGGGCTGCCGCGCGAGGACGTGTTCGTCACCACCAAGCTGTGGAACACCGAGCACGGCCACGACGAGGCTCTGCGCGCGTTCGAGGGCAGTCTGCGGCAGCTGGGGCTCGACTACGTCGACCTGTACCTCATCCACTGGCCGGTGCCGAGCAGGGATCGCTACGTCGACACGTGGCGGGCGCTGGAGAAGATCGCCTCCGACGGCCGGGCCCGCGCGATCGGCGTCTCCAACTTCCAGGTGCCGCACCTGCGAAGGCTCATCGACGAGACCGGGGTCGTCCCGGCGGTGAACCAGATCGAGCTGCATCCGTGGCTGCAGCAGCCGAAGCTGCGGGCGTTCCACGAGGAGCACGGCATCGCGACGGAGGCGTGGAGCCCCATCGCACGGGGCGGCGAGCGGCTCTCCGGCAGTGAGGTGATCTCCACGGTCGCCCGCAAGCACGGCAAGACCCCGGCGCAGGTGGTGCTGCGCTGGCACATCGAACTCGGCCACATCGCGATCCCGAAGTCGGTGACGCCGGAGCGGATCAAGCAGAACATCGACGTCTTCGACTTCGAGTTCGACGAGCAGGACGTAGCCGGCTTCGCGACCCTGGAGGCGGGCGAGCGCCTCGGCCCGCACCCCGACACGCACAGCTAACCGTATAACACCCTATACGCTCCGGCCTCGACTGCAGTGAAGGCCACCATGCCTGCGTTGAACGCAGTGTTGAGTCTCAGCTGATGTGACACAGTTTGTGTCTCTCGGCATGTGACACACCCGGGTCCGGGTGATATCGGGGTCTGTCGCTTGAGCAGCGTTGTGGTTGCTGACCATGACGCGGAAGCGGGCGAAGATGCTGCTGATGGACGCCACGTTGGTGGTTCAGCCGAAGCTGGAGAACGTGTCGGAGTGGTGCCGGGCCAACGGTGTCGATAGGCGTACGTTTTATCGGCACCGTGCCCGGATCCTGGCCGAGGGGCAGTGGCGGGAGCGGTCCCGGCGGCCGAAGACCTCCCCGGGGGCCACGCCGGAGCCGGTGGTGGCCGAGATCGTGCGGCTGCGCGCTGAGCTAGCCCCGGACAACGGCGCCGACCCGATCCGTGACGCGCTGCAGGTGCTG
>NZ_QEQT01000031.1:0-36517 GCF_003311655.1 Prauserella sp. PE36
CGTCTCCCGCCACCACCCAAACGGAGGCGCTGCGCGCCGCTGTGTTCGATCAACGCGGTGAAGGTGGCCTTCACTGCGGTCGCCTGGACCCTAGGGGCACTCGGCCAGTTCGTATGACTCCACGTCGACGTCGGGCCAGCCGCGCAGGGAGCCGGGTGAACCGTACGTGCCGGTGCACCCGGCCACCTCGCCGCCCAGGTCGAACACCTCGGCCAGCACCGGAGCCAGCTGGCATTCGGCCGCGTCCTCGGTTTCGCTGCACTCGTGCCGGACGACGACCACCTCGGGCGCGGCGTCGCCGACGACGTCGTCGAGCACGATGTTGCCCGCGTCGGAGAAGTACGGCCGCTGCGCGGGCCGCCAGCTGTCCCCGCGCCACACGTGCACCTCTCCCGCCATGCCGCCGTCGTGCGGCCCCCGCACGAGGCACACCGGCGTCTCCGTCTGCGCGCAGCGCAGCGAGCCGTGGTTGAGCCGCACGCCCATCGCCGTGATCGAGACCTCCGAGACGCTCCCGGACGCGGGACCGCCCGCCCGCAGCCGCCCGGTGCCTCCGTCGCTGTCGGCGAGCAGCTCCACCGTCATGCCGTTGACCGAGGCCGAGGCGAGCACCCGGCACGCGTCGTCGCCGCAGCTCGTGCTCGACACCGAAGTGGGCTGCTGCGCGGGCTCCTCACCGACGGGCAAGTCCACGTCGGGGCGCAGCAGCACGGCGGTCACGAGCGCGCCGACGATGACGACGCCGGCGAGCACGGCGGTGAGCACCACGGGCCGTGGTGGCGCCGGCTCGGGCACAACGGAACTCCTCCCCCTCGGTTACCCGGACGAGCGTAGGCCAGGTGACGCTGCGCGCACGTCTATGTTGACGGCGTGACGAACCCACACCTGCCGCCCGTGCTGTACCTGCCCACGGCCCCGATCGCCGCCGACGGCACCGGCGAGACCACCGTCGAGCTGCGCCGGACCGGCGACGGTCGCATCGCGCTGCTCGCCTACACGGCGCTCGACCGCCTCGTCGAGTGCTGCGGCGAGCACCAGCCATGGCTCATGGTGCACACCGAGCACCTGCCGAAGCTGCACGAACGCCAGCCCTACGACGTCATCCTGCTCGACGGCGAGATCCCCGAGGAGCTCCGGCGCATGGCCGCCACACGGGCGTGAGGCTCCTCTCACCTGCGCCACCTTGCGCGTCCGTAAACTCCACCCTGAGCAGCTAACAGGGAGGTAAGCGTGCCTGAGCCAGCCAGCGTGACCAAGGTGCTCATCGCCAACCGCGGCGAGATCGCCGTCCGCGTGATCAGAGCTGCCAAGGACGCAGGGCTGGCGAGCGTGGCCGTTTACGCCGACCCCGACCGGGACGCCCCGCACGTGCGCCTTGCCGACGAGGCCTTCGCGCTCGGCGGCACCACGGCCGCGGAGAGCTACCTCGTGTTCGACAAGCTGCTCGACGCCGCGAAGCGCTCCGGCGCCGACGCGGTGCATCCCGGCTACGGCTTCCTCTCCGAGAACGCCGACTTCGCCCAGGCCGTGATCGACGCGGGGCTCACCTGGATCGGCCCGAGCCCGCAGGCCATCCGCGACCTCGGCGACAAGGTCACCGCCCGGCACATCGCGCTGAAGGCAGGCGCCCCGCTGGTGCCCGGCACGAAGGACCCGGTCGAGACGGCCGACGAGATCGTCGCCTTCGCCGATGAGCACGGCCTCCCCGTCGCCATCAAGGCCGCGTTCGGCGGCGGCGGCCGCGGGCTGAAGGTCGCCCGCACCAAGGAGGAGATCCCCGAGCTGTTCGAGTCGGCCACCCGCGAGGCGGTGGCCGCGTTCGGCCGCGGCGAGTGCTTCGTCGAGCGCTACCTCGACAAGCCGAGGCACGTCGAGGCACAGGTGCTCGCGGACAAGCACGGCAACGTCGTGGTGGTCGGCACCCGCGACTGCTCGTTGCAGCGCCGTCACCAGAAGCTCGTGGAAGAGGCGCCCGCCCCGTTCCTCACCGACGAGCAGCGGGCCACGATCCACTCCTCCGCCAAGGCCATCTGCAAGGAGGCCGGCTACTCCGGCGCGGGCACGGTCGAGTACCTCGTGGGCCTCGACGGCACCATCTCGTTCCTCGAGGTCAACACCCGCCTGCAGGTCGAGCACCCGGTGTCGGAGGAGACCACGGGCATCGACCTCGTGCGCGAGCAGTTCCGCATCGCAGAGGGCGGCAAGCTCCCGTTCACCGAGGACCCGGCCCCGCGCGGGCACTCCATCGAGTTCCGCATCAACGGCGAGGACGCCGGCCGCAACTTCCTGCCCGCGCCGGGCACCGTCACCAGGCTCGTCTTTCCCGAGGGCCCCGGCGTGCGCGTCGACTCCGGTGTCGAGACGGGCAGCGTGATCGGCGGGCAGTTCGACTCGATGCTCGCGAAGGTGATCGTCACCGGCGCCGACCGGCAGCAGGCCATCGAGCGCAGCCGTCGCGCGCTCGGCGAGATGGTGGCCGACGGGCTCGCGACCGTGCTGCCGTTCCACCGCGCGATCCTCAACGACCCCGCGTTCGTCGGCGACGGCACCGGATTCTCCGTGCACACCCGCTGGATCGAGACCGAGTTCGACAACCAGATCGAGCCGTTCACCGCGCCGACCGAGGCCGACGAGGAGCCCGAGGAGCGGCAGAACGTCGTCGTCGAGGTCGGCGGGCGGCGCCTGGAGGTTTCGCTCCCCGGCGGGCTCGCGCTCGGCGGCGGATCCGGTGGTGGCGCGGCGAAGGCCAAGCCTCGCAAGCGGGGCGGCGGCGCCAAGGCCGCCCTGAGCGGTGACGCCGTGACCGCGCCGATGCAGGGCACGATCGTCAAGGTCGCCGTGTCCGACGGCCAGCAGGTCGAGGCAGGCGAACTGGTCGTGGTGCTCGAGGCGATGAAGATGGAGAACCCGGTCACCGCACACAAGTCGGGAACCATCACCGGCCTTTCGGTGGAGGTCGGCAGCGCCGTCACGCAGGGCTCGGTGCTGCTGGAGATCAAGGACTGACGGGTTTCGCCCGGCTTGAGAACACCCTCAGTTTCGTGGCCCCGGCCTGGGAAACGGACCTACCATCGATACGTGGCCGTGGAACGACCGGAGTACCGGCTCAGCGACGCTGAGCGGCAGGACGCGCTGGACGCGCTCTCCGAACACGTCCGCACCGGCAGGCTCGACCTCACCGAGTTCGATGAGCGTTCGCAGCAGGTCAGTGCGGCGAAGTTCCGGCGTGACCTCGCCCCGCTGTTCTCCGACCTGCCGGAGCCGAAGCCGGCTGTGCTGGTGCCCGGCCGGGCGCTCGTCCCGAGACAGCCGGTGGCGCGGCCGTGGCAGCAACGGCTCGCGGCGAGCGCGGTGCCGATCGCGGCCCTGCTCGCGGTGGTCCTCTTCTTCACGGTCGCCCGCGGCATGATCTTCGTTTTCCTGCTGCCCGCGATCGTGGCGATGGTCGCCGGCTCGTGCGCTTCCCACAGGCACCGTCGCCCGTAGGATCGCGCGGGTGGAACCGGTCGAGATCAACGCGGGCGGCTACTACCTGCGGCAGTTGAGGGCGGATCACCGGCTGGACGACCGGCCCGCGCTCGTCGAGGCGTTCACCGACCCCGTGCAGCAGCGGTTCGTGCCCGGCTACGTCGTCGACGACCTGCACTCCGCGAGCGCCTACGTCGAGCTCCGCGCGAGCGAGTGGGCGAGCGGCAAGCGCTGCTCGTGGGCCGTCGCCGAGCCGACGACCGGCGACCTGCTCGGCGAGGTCGGCCTCAAGACGCTCGACCTCGACGCCGGCACCGCCGAGACCGCTGTGTGGGTTCGCCCGGCGGCGCGGGGCCGGGGTGTCGCCGTCGCCGCCGTGGGGGCGGCCCTTCGGTTCGGGTTCGGCGCGCTCGGCCTGCGCAGCGTGGACTACCGGCACGACCCGGCCAACCACGCCTCCGGACGGGTCGCCCGGCGCTGCGGCTTCACGTTCGTCGGCCCCGACGCAGGCGGGCCCGACGTGCGCTGGACCCGCGTGGCGTCATGAGCTTCTTCCTCGGCCGGATCCTGGACGCGCTGGGCAGTGGCGGCGACGCGCCCGCGTTCGTCCGCGACGGCCGCACCACCACCTACGCCGAGGCCCACGAGCTGCTGCTGCGGCTGCACGGCACCCTCCTCGCCGAGGGCGTCGGCGAGGGCGATCTGGTGGCCGTGCTCGGCGGCAACCGGCCCGAGACGATCCTCGGCCAGCTCGCCGTGCAACTGCGGGGCGCGAGCGTGCTGCTGGTGCCCGAGTCGGCGAGCACGCCCGCACGCGCGGAGGTGCTCGGCAAGGTCACCGCCTGCCTCGCCGAACCCGGCCGGAAACCGGACGGGGTGCGGGTGATTCCACTTCGCCCCTCCGAAATGGACACGGTGGACGAGCCGGGCGAGCTACCTCCGTCGGTGCACACGGTGTTCGCCTCCGGCGGCACCACCGGCAGTCCCAAGCTCATCGCCCACCGTGGCATCTACGACGGCATGGCCCACATCTTCCGGCCCGACCCGCTCGGCCCCAACCGCGTACTGCTGGTCGCGCCGCTTTCGCACCTCACCGGCAACTGCGCGGTGCTGGGTGCCCTGCTGTGCGGAGACACCGTGGTGCTGCACGCGGGGTTCGACGCGGGCGACGTGCTGGACGCGATCGCCCGGCACCGCATAACGCACCTGACGCTCACCCCGCCCCGCCTGGCGAGGGTGCTCGACCACCCGGCGCTGTCCGGCACGGACGTCTCCAGCGTGCGCAGGCTCTCCCTCGGCGCGAGCCCGCTGCCCGCCCGGAGGCTCAGCCAGGCGCTCGCGGCGTTCGGCCCGGTCGTCGGGCAGGGCTACGGGCTCACCGAGGCGCCGATGATCGCGAGCATCGCCCCGGAGGAGTACGACGGTCACCCTGAGCGGCTGCGCTCGGTGGGCCGGATCGTGCCCGGCATGGAGGCGCGCATCGACGACGGCGAGGTGCTCGTGCGCGGACTGGCCCTCATGGAGGGCTACCACGGCAGCCCCGAGCTCACCGGGAAGGCCTTCACCGACGGCTGGCTGCGTACCGGCGACCTCGGCCGGTTCGACGCCGATGGCTACCTGTACCTGCTCGACCGCGCCGACGACGTGATCGTCACCGGCGAGCACGGCACCAAGGTCTACTCGACGGTGGTGGAGGACGCGCTCGTTGCCCATCCGCGGGTGCGGCAGGCCGCCGTGCTCGGCGTGGACGGCCCTGACGGCAGGCTCGTGCACGCCGTCGTGGTCGCCGAGCCGGGTCTCACCGCCGACGAGGTGCGGGATCACGTGCGGCGGGTGCTCGGCGGGGAGCACTTCGTGCCCGCGAGCGTCGATTTCGCGCCTACCCTGCCCCTGACACCCATCGGCAAGATCGACAAAGCCGCCCTGATGCCCGGCTGATGCTCCAAGGTAGCCGGGTCGGCTCAGCCGACGGGCTCGATGAGCTTGCCCCTCGCCTCCGGGGCCGCGGAGCGGCGGGCGTCGGCGGCCTCGTCGTTGGGTTGCGTCTGCGAGTCCCGCTCGGCCTCGACCCTGGCCCGGTAGACCGACACCTCGTGCGCGGTGGTCTCGGCCGACCAGCCCAGCACCTCGCCCATCAGCTCGGCCACCTGCTCGGCGCAGTCGACCCCACGATGCGGGTACTCGATCGAGATGCGGGTGCGCCTGGCGAGCACGTCCTCCAGGTGCAGCGCGCCCTCGTGGCTGGCCGCGTACACGGCCTCGACGCGCAGGTAGTCCGGTGCGTGCTCGATCGGCTTGAGCAGCTCGGGGCGGCCGTCGGCCAGCGCGAGCACCCCGCCGACGAGAGAGCCGTAGCGATCCAGCAGGTGCCGCACGCGGTACGGGTGGAGTCCGTGCGCCGCGGCCAGATGGTCGGCCTGGTTCACCAGCGCGTGATACCCGTCGGCGCCGATGAGCGGCACCTTGTCGGTGATCGACGACTGCACGCGGGTGGGCAGGTCGACTGAGGCGGCGTCCACGGCATCGGCGGCCATCACCCGGTACGTCGTGTACTTGCCGCCCGCGATCGCGACGAGCCCCGGCGACACGCGCGCGACGGCGTGCTCGCGGGACAGCTTCGACGTCTCCTCGCTCTCGCCGGCGAGCAGCGGCCGCAGCCCCGCGTAGACGCCCTCGATGTCGTCGTGTGTCAGCTGTGTCGCGAGCACCGAGTTGACGTGTTCGAGGATGTAGTCGATGTCGTGCTTCGTCGCCGCCGGGTGGGCGAGGTCGAGGTGCCAGTCGGTGTCGGTGGTACCCACGATCCAGTGGTTGCGCCACGGGATCACGAACAACACCGACTTCTCCGTGCGCAGGATGAGCCCGCTTTCCGACACGATCCGGTCACGCGGGACCACGATGTGCACACCCTTGCTGGACCGCACGCGGAACCTGCCCCTGCTGCCGGAGAGGCGCTGCAGCTCGTCGGTCCAAACTCCCGTGCAGTTGATCACGGCACTGGCCTGGACCTCTGTCTCGCGACCGTCCTCGACGTCGCGCACGCGCACGCCGGACACGCGGTCGGCCTCGCGCAGGAACTCGACGACCTGGGTCGAGGTCCGTACCACCGCGCCATAGTGGGCGGCCGTGCGGGCGACGGTCATCGTGTGCCTGGCGTCGTCGGCCTGCGCGTCGAAGTACCGGATGCCGCCGACGAGCGCGTCCCGCTTGAGCGCGGGCACCATCCGCAGCGCACCGGCCTTGGTGAGGTGCTTCTGACCGGGCACCGACCGCGCGCCGCCCATCGTGTCGTACAGGAACAGGCCCGCCGCGGTGTAGGGCCGCTCCCAGACCCGGTGCGTCAGCGGGTACAGGAAGCTCACCGGTTTCACCAGATGCGGTGCAAGTCTCGTGAGCATCAGCTCGCGCTCGCGCAGCGCCTCGCGCACCAGCCCGAACTCCAGCTGTTCGAGGTAGCGCAGGCCGCCGTGGAAGAGCTTGCTCGACCTGCTCGACGTGCCGGAGGCGAGGTCGCGCGCCTCGACCAGCGCGACCCGCAGGCCCCGCGTGGCCGCGTCCAGCGCGGTGCCGGCTCCCACCACGCCCCCGCCGATCACGACGAGGTCGAAGTTCTCACTGCTCAGCCGCCGCCACGATTCCTCGCGGGCGGCGGGACCCAACGACGCAGTCACTACTCGCCTCCTCACCACGGCAGACGCCGTCGCACGACACGACGGCCCTCTGGGAGCTTCCCACGTCAGGCCGGATCGAATCAGCCCTGAACGACACCCCCCGCTTCAGATCTTGTCCCAACTCGAGGCGCGGAGCACGATGAAACCGAGGGACAACGCAGTCCCGATCCCGGAGGTGTGGCATGAGTGCGACGAACACCAGACACCAGACCAACGGCTTGGCCAGACTACGCCAAACCACCGGTGGCGAGTTACTGGCCGAGTTCCTGGGTACGGCGATACTTATTCTCCTCGGCTGCGGCTCGGTGGCCGTGGCCTTGGCAGGCTTGCCTGGATCCGGCAGGCAGACCGCGGATTTCGGTCCCGCCAACTGGCTCATCATCGCCTTCGGCTGGGGGCTGGCCGTGGTCTTCGCCGTTTACGCCGCGGGCGGCGTGAGCGGCGCGCACATCAACCCGGCGGTGACGCTGGCCATGGCGGTGCGGCGGGCGTTCCCATGGGTGAAAGTGGTTCCCTACTGGATCGCGCAGGTCCTCGGCGCGTTCGCGGGCGCGGCAGTCGTCTACGCCGTGTACTACGAGGCGATCAACGCCTTCCTGCAGGAAGCGGGGACGCAGAAATCCGGTGACGTGGCGTCATTCTCCATATTCGCGACGTTCCCAGCGGAATACTTCGGCAACGGAATATGGGGACCGCTGGTCGACCAGATCGTCGGCACGGCCATTCTCGTCATGCTGGTGGCCGCGCTGATCGACAACCGTAACCAAGCACCACAGAGCAACTTCGGACCGTGGGCCATCGGTTTCGTCGTGGTGGCGATCGGCCTCAGCTTCGGCACCAACGCCGGCTACGCGATCAACCCGGCTCGTGACTTCGGGCCGCGCATGCTCGCCTGGGTCGCCGGTTGGGGTGAGGCCGCGATGCCAGGCAACGGCGACTGGTTCAGCAACTACTGGTGGATCCCGATCGCGGGACCGCTGGTCGGCGGCGTGCTCGGCATTCTCGTCTACGACTTCTTCATCGGGCAGGTCCTCATCGCGCGCGAGACGCCGTTCGGTGTCGAGGCTCCGCCTCCTGGGCGCGTGCCCGAGCCGACCGGCGAAGCCGGGACCAAGACCTCCTCGGAGGAGCCCGTTTCGGAGTCGCGGCCGCCACAGACGAGCACATCGGAGTAGCAGCTTCAGAAAGGAAGCAGAATGGCTTCATATGTGGCCGCGGTCGACCAGGGCACGACGTCGACCAGAACGATGCTTTTCGACCACTCCGGCAGCGTCGTCGCCGTCGACCAGCGCGAGCACGAGCAGATCTTCCCGCAGGCGGGCTGGGTCGAGCACGACGCCGAGGAGATCTGGTCCAACGCACGGGCCACCGCTGCGGGCGCGCTGGCGAAGGCCGACGCGACGACCGCCGAGGTGGCCGCCGTCGGCATCACCAACCAGCGCGAGACCACGCTGGTGTGGGACCGCAGGACCGGCAAGCCGGTGTACAACGCGATCGTGTGGCAGGACACGAGGACCGACCGCATCGTCAACGAGCTCGGCGCGCTCGGCGGCGGGCAGGAACGGTACCGGGAGAAGACGGGCCTGCCGCTCGCGACGTACTTCTCCGGACCGAAAGTCAAGTGGATCCTGGACAATGTGGACGGTGCACGGCAACGCGCCGAAGCCGGTGATTTGCTGTTCGGCAACATGGACACCTGGGTGCTGTGGAACATGACCGGCGGGCCCGAGGGCGGCCTCCACATCACCGACCCGACCAACGCCTCGCGCACGATGCTGATGGATCTCGAGACGTTGCAGTGGGACGAGGGCATCGCGTCCGACATGGGCATCCCGATGTCGATGCTCCCGCAGATCCGGTCGTCGTCGGAGGAGTACGGCAAGGTGCGCGAGCGCGGTGCGCTCGGCGGCGTGCCCATCGCCGGCATCCTCGGCGACCAGCAGGCGGCGACGTTCGGCCAGGCGTGCCTCTCCCCAGGGGAGGCGAAGAACACCTACGGCACCGGCAACTTCGTGCTGCTGAACACCGGCACCGAGAAGGTGCTCTCGCAGAACGGTCTGCTCACGACCGTCTGCTACAAGATCGGCTCGAACGACACGGTATACGCGTTGGAGGGCTCGATCGCGGTCACCGGCTCGCTGGTGCAGTGGCTGCGCGACAACCTCGGCATGATCTCCTCGGCCGCGGAGATCGAGGAGCACGCACGCACAGTGGAGGACAACGGCGGGGCGTACTTCGTGCCGGCGTTCTCGGGTCTGTTCGCGCCGTACTGGCGCTCGGACGCGCGCGGCGTGATCGTGGGCCTGACGCGCTACGTCAACAAGGGCCACCTCGCGAGGGCGGTGCTGGAGGCGACGGCGTTCCAGACACGCGAGGTGATCGACGCGATGAACGCCGACTCCGGCGTGCCGCTGAAGACGCTGAAGGTGGACGGCGGCATGGTCGTCAACGACCTGCTGATGCAGTTCCAGGCCGACATCCTGGGCGTCTCGGTGATCCGCCCGGTGGTGAACGAGACCACCGCGCTCGGCGCCGCCTACGCCGCGGGCCTCGCCGTGGGATTCTGGGAGAGCGAGGAGGACATCCGCAGCAACTGGGCGAAGGACAAGCAGTGGGACCCGGGGATGGACGACATCCGCCGGGAACGCGAGTACCGCAACTGGAAGAAGGCGGTGACGAAGACCTTCGACTGGGTCGAAAGCGAATGACCCGTTCGTGCCGCCTCCAAGGGCACATCTGAGGGGAGCAAGGGAGCTTTACTACCGTTTTTCGGGAGTAAAGCTCCCTTGCTCCCTCTCGGCTCATCACGTTCCGGTCACGGCGCGTCGGCGGGGATTGCGGTGATGACCTGGAAATGGGCGCCCTGGTTGTCGACGACCTGTGCCAGCCTGCCGTAGGGCGAGTCCCACGGCTCCCGCACGAGCCCGCCGCCCAGCTCGGTCACCCGCACGACCGTCGCGTCGGTGTCCGTCACCGCGAAGTAGACCGACCAGTGCGGTGGGACGTCGGCAGGCACCTCGTCCGGCAGCTGCCCGATGCCGCCGACCACCTTTCCGCCGACCTTCAGTGTCGCGTACCGAAAGCCCTCGGCCGACATGTCGTCGAATGCGTGACCGAACACCTGCGCGTAGAAGTCCTTCGCCCGGTCGTGGTCCCGCGTCATGCACTCGCTCCAGGTGAGCGTACCCGCCACGTTCGTGAGCCCGACGCCGTTGCGCTCCCCGGCCTGCCACAGCCCGAAGACCGCGCCCGTCGGATCCGCCGCGATGGCCAGCTTGCCCGCTTGGCCGACCTCCATCGGCGGCGTCATCACCTGCCCGCCGTTCTGGCTGATCGCGGCCACCGTCTTGTCGATGTCGGACGTCGCCAGGTAGGTAGTCCAGGCCGCGGGCGGGGCCTCCTGGTCCGGAGGCACCCCGCCCATCACCCCGGCGACCTGCCGCCCGCCGAGCGAGGCCAGCAGGTAGTTGCCGGTCTCGTCGCCCTGGTCGGCGAAGGCCCACGCGAACAGGGCGCCGTAGAAATCGATGGCCATCCGGGGGTCCGGAACCATGAGGTCGACCCAGCACGGAGTCCCGTCGGGCCACGGTGTGTCACGAGTGACCATTGCCGCACTCCCCTCCTCGTCAACGATGTGGCGTGACCAGTGTCACCCCGCGTCGCCGACGTGGGGAGCGTCAGTCCAGGTCGTCGTGCCGCATGAGCTGCCTGCCCGCCTCGGTGATCGAGCCGGACAGCGAGGGGTAGACCGAGAACGTCAGCGCCAGGTGCTCCACCGTCAGCTGGTTCTGCACCGCCAGGGCGATCGGGAGGATCAGCTCACTCGCGGTGGGCGCCACCACGACGCCGCCGACCACCACGCCGGTGGCCGGGCGGCAGAACAGCTTCACGAAGCCCTGGCGGAGGCCCTCCATCTTGGCCCGCGCGTTGGTGGCCAGCGGGAGCATGATCGTGCGCGCGGGCACCTCGCCGGTGTCGATGGCCTGCTGGCTGATGCCGACCGTCGCGATCTCGGGGTGGGTGAACACGTTCGCGGCGACCGTGCGCAGGCGGATCGGCGCCACGCCCTCCCCCAGCGCGTGCCACATCGCGATGCGCCCCTGCATGCTCGCGACCGAGGCCAGCATCAGCACGCCTGTGCAGTCGCCCGCCGCGTACACGCCAGGTGCGCTGGTGCGCGACACGCGATCGACGGTGATGAACCCGCCGGGACCGGGCTCGATGCCGACGCGCTCGAGCCCGATGTCGGTGGTGTTCGGCACAGAGCCGACGGTCATCAGCGCGTGGCTCGCCTCGATCTGCCTGCCGTCGGTGAGATGGATCAGCACGCCCTTCTCGGTGCGCTCGACCCGGTCGGCACGGGCGTGCTTGACGACGGTGGTGCCGCGCTGGGAGAAGACCTCCTCCAGCACGGCGGCGGCGTCGGCATCCTCGTGCGGCAGCACGCGGTCGCGGCTGGAGACGACGGTGACCTTGACCCCCATCTCGGTGTAGGCGGAGGCGAACTCGGCGCCCGTGACACCCGAACCGATCACGGCGAGGTGCTCGGGCAGCTCGGGCAGGTCGTACAGCTGGCGCCAGTCGAGGATGCGCTCGCCGTCGGGCACCGCGCCGGGCAGCACTCGCGGGGTGGCGCCGGTGGCTATGAGCACCACGTCGGCTTCGAGTACCTCGTCGATCCCGGCGCCGGTGACGGCGACCTTGTGGGTGGCGAGGCCGGTCTCCTCGTCGCAGAAGCGGGCAGTGCCCGTGATCACGCGCACGCCCTCGCGCTGCACGCGAGCGCGGATGTCCGCCGACTGCGCGAGCGCGAGCCCGCGCACGCGACCGTGGACGGTGGGCAGGTCGATACCGGTGTCGGCGAGATCGGTGGTGATGCCCAGCTCGCCGAAGCCGTGGAGGCTCGCGCGGGCGCCGGACGACGCGATGAACGTCTTGGATGGCACGCAGTCGTAGAGCACGCAGGCGCCGCCGAGGCCGTCGCGCTCCACAACGGTCACGTCGGCCCCGTGTTGTGCCGCGACCAAGGCCGCCTCGTAGCCGGCTGGTCCGCCGCCCATGATCACGATCCTGGTCACGCTGGTTCCCTCCTCGTCAGAGCGCCGTCGAGCCCACTCTAGGCCGGGACACGCGGAGTGCGTCCTTTCGGGTGAGCGCACGGCCGTTAGGCTGTGGCCGTGCCCTTGTATGCCGCTTACGGGTCCAACATGGCGCCCTCGCAGATGATGGAGCGAGCTCCGCACTCGCCGATGGCGGGTACCGGTTGGCTCGAAGGCTGGCGCCTGACCTTCGGTGGCGAGGATCTCGGCTGGGAGGGCGCGCTCGCGACGATCGTGGAGGATCCGTCGTCGCGGGTGTTCGTGGTGCTCTACGACGTGACCCATCTCGACGAGTCCGCCCTCGACCAGTGGGAGGGCGGCGAGCTCGGGATGCACAACAAGATCCGGCTCCGGGTGCAGACCATGGACGGCTCGGTGCTGGCCTGGCTCTACGTGCTGGACGCATACGAGGGCGGTCTACCTTCCGCGCGGTACCTCGGCGTGCTCGCCGATGCGGCTGAGGACGCCGGCGCCCCCGCCGACTACGTCGAGGCGCTCCGCACCCGCCCCTGCAAAGGCATAGGCCCCTAACCGCCCGCGAGTCCCCCGCTCCGGTCGGCGAGTCCCCCGCTCCAGCCCGCGAGTCCCCCGCTCCAGCCCGCGAGATCCGCTAAGCGGCGAGCCCCCGGCGGCGAAACGCGGCCTCCACCGCTTTGATCATTCGCTGCGGGTCCCTGAGATCGACGGCGTCCGCGCGAACGACGATCCAGCCACGACGCTCCAAGTCCGCGTCCCGCTCGGCATCCGACTCACGACGCTTCTCGTGTGCCTCGTACCCGTCGTACTCCACCGCGATCCGCAGCTCCGGCCAGGCGAAATCGAGGCGGTAGATGTCGTTGCCGGCCAGATCGGTGATGCGGTACTGCTGCACGGGAACCGGCAGGCCCGCGTCGATGAGCGCGAGCAGCGTCCAGCTTTCCGCCGGCGACTCGGCCAGGCCGGTCGCCAGGTCGAGCAACGCCTGCGCCTGGCGGCGACCTCTCGGATCGGTGCGGGACCGCACTCGCTCCTCAACGCACGCATGGAATTCGGCGCGGGCGTGTTCGGGCACTAGTCGCAGTGCCTGGTCCGCGCACGCGAGCGCCGCGCGACGGCTACCACGGCTGAGTACCTCCGCCAGGGCCTGGTCCATCGCCAGCACCCGCAGTCCACCGATCATCTCGACGTCCTGCTCCTCGAACCTGCCGTGGTGAACGACCATCCCAGGGCGCCGTCTCGGCTTGCATCCATACGGCACCAACATGTGGATAGGTGCACCATCGGCCGCCGTGCAGCCGAAGACGGCGAGCGCGGTGTGGCCGGACAGCACGGCCCGCGGGCCTGCCGTCAGCAGACAGGCCGCAGCGCGGGTCGCAAAGTCGGTCGCCCGGCGCGAATCCACGAGGACCGAGCGAGAAAACCTGGTCAGACGCCCTTTTCGCAGCGCGTCCCGCACGCCAGGCAACCCGATCGCCCGAGCAAGTTCCGTACGCGAGTAGGCCCCGTACAAGCCCTCAGGTAGTGATGCCATGGCCCCACGGTGCGCCGTTTCGAGGCGTTGTGGAGCCGCAGCCCACAATCTGTGGATAACCCACCTGACTGTGGATAACTCCCCGACACAGCGGAGCGTGCAACTCGCCGTCCGGAGCGTGCAACTCGGCGTCCGGACCGCAGAACTCGGCGTCCGGAGTGGGGGACTCGCGGGCCCGAGCGGGGGACTCGCGGGTTAGGCCAGGGCTGCCAGTGCGGTGTGGACCATCACTCGGATGCCGGTCAACAGGGCTCGCTCGTCGAGTTCGAAGGTCGGCTGGTGAAGGTCTCGCATGGAGCCCTCACCGGACCAGACTCCGAGCCGCGCGAACGCACCCGGCACGTGCTCCAGGTACCACCCGAAGTCCTCGCCGCCCGACGACTGCTCGGTGCCCGTCGTCGCCTCGTCGCCCAGTGCCGCCTCGACGCCGGCCCTCATGAGCGCGGTGCTCTCCTCCTCGCTGACCACCGGGGGCACGCCCCGCCGGTAGTTGAGGTCGTAGCCGACGCCGGTCGGCGCGAGCAGGGACTGGATGGACGACGCCACCAGCGGCTCCAGCGACTTCCACGTCTCGTGGTCGGCCGTGCGCAGTGTGCCCCTCAGCACGCCCTGCTGCGGCACCGCGTTCGCCGCCTCGCCCGCGTGCACGGCGCCCCACACGAGCACCGTACCCGACCTCGGGTCCACGCGCCGCGACAGCAGCGCGGGCAGCGAGGTGATCACGGTGCCCAGCGCGTGCACGAGGTCAGCGGTCAGATGCGGGCGGGAGGTGTGCCCGCCCGGCGAGGTCAGCCGCAACTCGATGAGGTCCGCCGCCGAGGTGAGCGGACCCACACGCATGCCGACCTGGCCCACCGGGAGCCGGGGGTCGCAGTGCAGGCCGAAGATCCGGTCGACGCCGTCGAGCACGCCCGCGTCGATCGCGTCGAGCGCGCCACCGGGCATGACCTCCTCGGCGGGCTGGAACACCAGCCGCACGCGGCCGGGCAGCTCGGGGGCGGTCGCCAGCGCCATGCCGGCGGCGAGCAGCACCGTCGTGTGCAGGTCGTGCCCACACGCGTGCGCCACGCCGTCGACGGTCGACGCGTACGGCAGCCCGGTCGCCTCGGTGAGCGGCAGGGCATCCATGTCGGCACGCAGCGCGACGCAGGTCGTGCCACTGCCGATGTCACACACCACACCGGTGCCGCCGGGCAGCACCTTGGGGGCCAGCCCCGCCGACCGCAGCAGGCTCATCACCAGCTCGGTGGTGCCGTACTCCCGGCGGGCGAGCTCCGGGTTCGCGTGGATGTGCCTGCGCCACGCCAGCACGTCGGCCGCGTGCGCCACGAGCCACTCGTCGAGCCAGAAGGGGCCTCTGCCCTCACCCAGATCGTCCAACGGCGCCATGCTCACACCGCTCTCGGTGAGCAGGGCGTCGGCCGAGTCGGCTGAAGGGGAGCCACCAGGCTCGCCCGCCGATTCGGGTCGCGAGTCGAGCACAGTCACGCCGCACCTCCGCACGAGCCCAGCGCAGCGCGCGTCGACACAACTGTCTCTCGCTGGGAAATCATTGTCGTACGCATTTGCACCTAGTCTTGCACCAAATAGGTGATCGGTAGACCCAGATGTCCTAGTGACAAGACAGACGGTAGCCGGTTTGCGCTGAGCGGCTACAGAGAGTTCGGCTTCACTGTTCGACGTGCCACAGCTCGACGGGCGGCGAAACGCGCCGCGGCCGCGAAGCCGAAACTACTTCTTCTTCTTGGGCTTCTTCTTGTTGCGGATGTGCCTGCCCCAGACGACGATGCCGAGCAGCACCGCGGCGGCGACGCCAACGATCAGCTTGCTGCGAGAGTTCCTCGCGTCCGCCTCGTCCTGCTGCTCGGGGTCGAGCACGGGGCCCGGTTCCGCCTGCGTGAGCGCGGGGCCCGCCGCGACGACCGGCTGAGCGGTCGCGGGAGCCGCCGAAGCGGTGGCCGAGGGCACACTGAGAACCAGCACACCGGCGAGGACGGTCAACACACCCAGGACGGCAAACACGCGCACGGGCCCAAGTGTGCCCTGTCGGGCTGATCGCCGTCAGCCGCCACGCGGTGACTCTCCGCCGAAAGCCTCGAGGATCCGCTCGGCGGCCAGTGTCGCCGTGAGCCTGCCCTCGCGCACGTCCCGTTCGACCTCGGGTACCAGCTCGCGCACGCTCGGATGGGTCGCGAGGTGGTCGAGCAGCTGTTCGCGCACCATCGACCAGGTCCAGTCCACCTGCTGCGTGCTGCGCTTGCGCGCCAGCTCTCCGGAGTCCTCCAGCGTCTGCCGGTGCCTGCCGATCTGCTGCCACACGGTGTCGAGCCCGTTGCCGGTGAGCGCGCTGCAGGTCAGCACCGGCGGCGTCCACGCCGCGTCCGGGCCGTAGATCATCCGCAGTGCGCCGGACAGCTCCCGCGCGGCTTTGCGGGCCTCGGGCTCGTGCTCGCCGTCGGCCTTGTTGACGGCGATGACGTCGGCGAGCTCGAGCACGCCCTTCTTGATGCCCTGCAGCTGGTCGCCCGTTCGCGCCAGGGTGAGGAACAGGAAGCAGTCGACCATGTTCGCCACGGCGACCTCGGACTGGCCGACGCCGACCGTCTCCACCAGCACGACGTCGTAGCCGGCGGCCTCCATCAGCACGATCGTCTCTCGCGTCGCCCTCGCGACGCCGCCGAGCGTGCCCGAGGTCGGCGAGGGCCTGATGAACGCCGAGGGATCGACGGCCAGCCGCGCCATGCGGGTCTTGTCGCCGAGGATGCTGCCGCCGGTGCGCGTGGACGACGGGTCGACTGCGAGCACGGCAACCTTGTGCCCCGCTTCGGTCAGGTTGGTGCCGAGCTGGTCGATGAAGGTCGACTTGCCGACCCCTGGCACGCCCGTGATGCCGACGCGCTGGGCGCCTCCCGCGTGCGGCAGCAGCTCCACCAGCAGGTCCTGCGCCTGGCCCCGGTGGTCGGCCCTGCTGGACTCGACCAGGGTGATGGCCCGCGAGAGGATCCCGCGGTCACCGGCGAGCACACCCTTGGCGTATGCGGTGACGTCGATCGTGCGAGGCATGCCTACGAGTGTCGCGCGTCGAGCTGGTCGAGCAGGCCCATGGCGGCCTCCGCGATCACCGTGCCGGGGCCGAAGATCGCCGCCGCGCCCGCCTTGCGCAGGTCGTCGTAGTCCTGCGGCGGGATCACGCCACCGACCACGACCATGATGTCCTCGCGGCCCAGCTCGGCGAGCTCAGCCCGCAGCGCGGGCACCAGCGAGAGGTGGCCGGCCGCGAGCGACGACACACCCACGATGTGCACGTCGGCCTCGACCGCCTGCCGCGCGACCTCGGCCGGGGTGGAGAACAGCGGGCCCACGTCGACGTCGAAGCCCAGGTCGGCGAACGCGGTGGCGATCACCTTCTGGCCGCGGTCATGCCCGTCCTGCCCCATCTTGGCGACGAGGATGCGCGGGCGGCGGCCCTCGGCCTCGGCGAACGCGGCGACCCGTTCGCGTGCTGTCTCCACGTTCTCCGACTTCCCGACCTCGTCCCGGTACACCCCGGAAATGGTACGAATCTGCCCGGAGTGGCGGCCCCAGATCTTCTCCAGCGCCTCCGAGATCTCCCCGACCGTGGCCTTGGCCCTCGCCGCGTCGATCGCCAGCGCCAGCAGGTTGCCGTCCGCTTCCGCGCCCGCGGTGAGCCTGCGCAGCGCGTCCTCGACGGCGCCGGAATCGCGCTCCTCGCGCAGCCTGCGCAGCTTCTCCAGCTGCTGGGCCCGCACGCCCGCGTTGTCGACCTTGAGCACGTCGATCTGCTCTTCGTCATCGACGCGGTACTTGTTGACGCCGATCACCGGCTGCCTGCCGGAGTCGATCCGCGCCTGCGTGCGCGCGGCGGCCTCCTCGATGCGCAGCTTGGGGATGCCGGCGTCGATCGCCCGCGCCATGCCGCCCGCCGACTCGACCTCGCTGATGTGGCCCCACGCCTTGCGCGCGAGGTCGTAGGTGAGCCGCTCGACGAACGCGCTGCCGCCCCACGGGTCGATCACCCGCGTGGTGCCGGACTCCTGCTGCAGCAGCAGCTGCGTGTTGCGCGCGATACGCGCGGAGAAGTCCGTGGGCAGTGCGAGCGCCTCGTCGAGGGCGTTGGTGTGCAGGGACTGCGTGTGGCCCTGGGTCGCCGCCATCGCCTCGACGCAGGTGCGCACCACGTTGTTGTAGACGTCCTGCGCGGTCAGCGACCAGCCCGAGGTCTGGCAGTGCGTGCGCAGCGACAGCGACTTCTCCGACTCCGGCGAGAACTGCTTGACGAGCTTGGCCCACAGCAGGCGGGCCGCGCGCATCTTCGCGACCTCCATGAAGAAGTTCATGCCGATCGCCCAGAAGAACGACAGCCGGGGCGCGAACTTGTCGATGCCGAGGCCCGCGTCGAGCCCGGCGCGGATGTACTCGACGCCGTCGGCGAGCGTGTAGGCGAGCTCCAGGTCGGCGGTCGCCCCGGCCTCCTGCATGTGGTAGCCGGAGATCGAGATGGAGTTGAACCTCGGCATGTGCTGCGAGGTGAAGCCGAAGATGTCGGAGATGATCCGCATCGAGGGCTGCGGCGGGTAGATGTAGGTGTTGCGGACCATGAACTCCTTGAGGATGTCGTTCTGGATGGTCCCCGTGAGCTGCTCGGGCTTGACGCCCTGCTCCTCCGCGGCGACGACGTAGAGCGCCATCACCGGCAGCACCGCGCCGTTCATGGTCATCGACACGCTCATCTTGTCGAGCGGGATACCGTCGAAGAGCTGCCGCATGTCGTAGATCGAGTCGATGGCCACGCCCGCCATACCGACGTCGCCGGACACGCGCGGGTGGTCGGAGTCGTAGCCGCGGTGCGTTGCCAGGTCGAACGCGACGGAGAGGCCCTTCTGCCCGGCCGCGAGGTTGCGGCGGTAGAAGGCGTTGGACTCCTCGGCCGTGGAGAAGCCGGCGTACTGCCGGATGGTCCACGGCTGGTTGACGTACATCGTCGGGTACGGCCCGCGCAGGAACGGAGCCATCCCGGGGTAGGTGTTCAGGAAGTCCACATCGGACAGATCGTCGGCCGTGTAGAGCGGCTTGACGCCGATGCCCTCTGGCGTCTCCCACACCAGCGCGTCGGCGCCCTTGCCGGTGCTCGCGTGCAGCGCGTCGGCCCAGTCCCGCTGCGCACCCGGCTCCGGGGTGCCGAGCTCGACGTCGGTGAAGTCGGGAATGGTCATCAGTCGACTCCCAGCTTGTCGAGGGTGCTCCTGAGTACCGCCAGCGCGTCGCATCCGGCGTGGATGTATCCGGTGACGCCGTCGTAGTCGGCGGGTTTGCCCGCGAGCAGCACCTCGGTGGCTCCGGCCTCGCGCAGGGCCGCGGCGATCTCGGTCGCCTCCTCGGCGTAGGACTTGTCGCTGCCGCACAGGCACGCGACCGGGGTGCCACTCTCCCGGAACGCCCGCACCAAGTCGCCGGTCACGCCCGGGTTGACCGGCCGCACGCCGCCCGCCTGGAACAGGTTGGCCGCGAACGTGGCGCGCGCCGTGTGGGCGGCGAGCGGGCCGAGGGTCGCGAGGAACACCGAGGGACGCTCGCCGTGCGCGGCGAGGTAGGCGTCGGAGCGGTCCCGCAGCTGTTCGTACTCCTGCGCGTAGCGAACGCGGGGCAGGCCACCACCGTCCACAACAGACGGTGCAGGCTCGCGCTCGACGGGCTTCTCGTCCAGGTGCGGGAACTCGCTGACGCCGGTGATCGGGTCCTCGCGGGTGGCGATCCGCTTCGCGCGCGTGTCCCATGTCGCCGCGAGCCGCCGGGCGAGTGCCCCGGAGGACAGCTCGGCCCGGATGCCGCCCGCCTTCTCGATGGCGGTGAACTCGCGCCACGCGGCACGGGCGAGCTCGTCGGTGAGGTTCTCGACGTACCAGGAGCCGCCCGCCGGGTCGATCACACCGGCCAGTTTGGACTCTTCCAGCAGGATCGACTGCGTGTTGCGGGCGATCCGGCGGGAGAAGGCGTCGGGCCTGCCGATGGCGGCGTCGAAAGGCAGCACGGTGACAGCGTCCGCACCGCCGACCCCGGCCGCGAAGCAGGCGACCGTGGTGCGCAGCATGTTCACCCACGGATCGCGCCTGGTCAGCATGGCGGGCGAGGTGACGGCATGCTGGCGCATGGCGACGCCCTTCGCACCGGACACCTCGGTGACGCGGGCCCACAGCCTGCGTGCGGCGCGGAACTTGGCGATGGTGAGGAACTGGTCGCCGGTCGCCGCGTACCGGAACTCCAGCTGGGCCGCCGCGTCCTCGACGCTCAGGCCCGCGTCCGTGAGCGCCCGGAGGTAGGCGACACCGGAGGCGATCGAGGCGCCGAGCTCCTGCGCGTCGGAGCCGCCCGCCTCGTGGAACGGCAGCGCGTCGACCACGATCGTGCGCAGGCCCGGGTACCGCTGTGCGACCCGGGCGGCGAGCGCCGCTGCGGGGGCGAGGTCGTGTTCGGCGCCGGTGCGTGCCTGCAGGCCCACCGGGTCGGCGCCGAGGCTGCCGGACGCCTCGCCGGAGGGGATCTCGCGCTCGGCGAGCACAGAGAGCAGGGCCTCGGCGGCGGCCTCGTAGTCCTCGCCGGCGTCGAGCACGATCGGCGCCAGGTCGAGGTAGACGTCCCGCAGCGCGCGGCCGAGGTCGGCCACGGGCAGGGCCGTCTCACCGACGCGCAGCCACACGGAGCTGACGCCGTTCTCCAGATCGGCCAGCACGTCCTCGTTCACGCCCGCGGCGTCGGAGCCCGCGTGCAGGGCCCGCACGTCCCAGCCCGTGCTCACCTGCCCCTCGGCGCGACCACCGCGCACGAACGGCGACAGCCCGGGGAAACCGGCCGGCGGCGCCTGGTCGTCGGCGGTGTAGAGCGGCTGGATCTCGATGCCGTCGTAGGTCGTGCTGGTGAGCAGACTCTGTGGCGCCCCGGTGAAGTCCTCCGGCAGCGCGCCGCTCTTCTTCAGGACGCCTGTCACGAGCCGCTCCCAACCGGCCCGGTCGGGGGCGCCGAACTCGGCCGCGAGCGTGAGCTCAGCGGGCGCGGACGCCGATGTCCCAGCCACTTCTGTCATAACAACTCATGGTAGGGGCACCGACCGGCCCGCAAATGTGATGCAAATCCCGGCTAACAACACTGGGCGAGCGTGGCCGTCGTCGGCGGTTCGCCACAATAGGGGTCGTGTCCGCTCCCGCTGAGAATTCGCGCCTCGTCGCCGGTCGCTACCGGTTGCGCTCGGTGCTCGGCTCGGGGGCCATGGGCACGGTCTGGGCGGCGCACGACGAGTTCCTCCAGCGGCCCGTGGCGGTCAAGGAGGTCCGGATGCCCGCGGGCGTGCCGCCGGATCAGGCCGGCGAGGTCCGCGAGCGCACCCTTCGCGAGGCCAGGGCCATCGCGGTGCTCTCCCACCCGAACGTGATCGTCCTGCACGACGTCGTGCTGGAGCACGGCGATCCGTACGTCGTGATGGAGCTGCTCCCCTCGCGCAGCCTCGCCGCGCTGCTCAGGGCTGGCAGGCGGCTCACCGTCGCGCAGGCGGCGGCGGTGGCCGACGCGGTGGCCGCGGCGCTGGAGGCGGCGCACGCGGCAGGCATCACCCACCGCGACGTCAAGCCCGGCAACGTGCTCGTGGCGCAGGACGGCCGCATCAAGCTCACCGACTTCGGCATCGCCCGCAACGTCTCCGAGGTCACCATGACCCACACGGGGACGATGCTCGGCTCGCCCGCGTTCATCGCGCCCGAGGTCGCCTCCGGCGGCGCGGTGACCTACACCGCCGATCTGTGGGGGCTCGGCGCGACGCTGTTCGCCGCCACCGAGGGCCGCCCTCCCTACGACGTCGACGGTGATCCACTGGAGACGGTGAGCAGGGTGGTGCACGGCGAGGTGCCGCAGCCTTCGCCCGGCCCGCTCGCGGCGTTGGTCCGGGGGCTGATGGCCAAGGAGCCGTCGGAGCGGATGTCACTGTCGGAGGTGCGGCGCAGGCTTTACCCGTTCCTGGCCCAGCCCCGGCGCCTGCTGTTCCCGCCGGAGCTGTTCCGCGAGGGCACCCCGGTCGGGCCGGAGGCGAGCGTCACTCGGGTGATCCCGGCGATGCCGGCCGCCGCGCCGGAGCCCGGCGCGGACGACGGCGGCGGGGCGCTCGCGGCCGATCCGGGGCCGCTGCCTTTCGGCGGAGGCGCCGCGCCCGCCGACGGTCCGGCCGCGGCGCGGGCCGGGCGGTCGACGGCGCGCACGGTGGCGCTGGTCGTGGTGGTGATGCTGCTGTTCGTGCTGGCCGTGGCAGGCGGGTTCGTGCTGACGCGCGTGCTCGCGGGCCAGCCGCTCTCGGCACCGGACCGGACACAGGAGCCGACGCCGGCCGCGGCTCCCGCACCACAGCAGGAGCTCGTCACGCGCGAGGGCGACGCGACCAACCTGCAGGGCGCGAAGGGCGGCCTGTTCTCGGTCGAGGTGCCCGCCGACTGGACGAAGTTCGTCACCCAGCAGTCGGAGACGAAGCTGCCCACCAGCACCAGGGTGCAGTTCGTCTCCGCCGACGGCGCGCAGGTGCTTGGCGTGGAGCGGTTCGCGCAGTACTCGGACGCCCACACCGTCGACGACTACGTCACCACGCTCGGCGAGTTCTGGGCCCCCGGTGACTTCACGCTGGTGCGCTCGGAACCGCTCGGCGACCGCGACGGCGTGCTCGTGACGTACCGGACTGCGGAGCGCGGCGCGAGCGGTGAGCGGGCGATGAACCGGACAACGGTCGCGGAGGTGTTCCTCAGCGGGTCGAGCCTGTGGGTGGTGAGCGTGACGGTGCCCGTCGAACAGGAACGCCTCGGCCGCAGCGAGCTGTTCGACCGCATCGTGCCGACGTTCCAGATGACCGACTGAGCGGGCGGGCCAACCGCAGTGAAGGCCACCTTCACTGCGTTGAACGCAGTGAAGGTGGCCTTCACTGCGGTTTCACCGCGGTTGCACCGAACCGGTCGCGCGAGGCCTTGGCGTGCGCGAGCCTGCGCAGCGCGGCGTGCAGCGCGTCGCCGAGCACGGTGCCGATCACGGCCGCCTCCACAATCGCCTCTCGTTGCCCCAGCGCGGCGACGGTGTCGAGGTCACTGCCCGCGACCAGGTCGGCCGCCTCGGCGTAGTCGTCGAGCCGCTCGGCCAGTTCGGGGTGACCCAGGTCGCGATAGGTGCAGAGCACTCCGACCAGCGCCTCGGCGATGGGCGTGCCCGGCGCGATCACCCAGTCCCGCTTTTCGGCAAGTGTCTCCAGCCGCTCCATCGCCCACGCCCGCGCCTCGTCGCTGACCTCCACGGCGGGCAGCGGAAGGCCGTGCTGCGCGATGCCGAGCACGTCGTGGGTGGACGTCCCCTCCGCGAGCCCGGCGATCACCTCGCGGACGGCCGCGATCGACAGCCCGCCGATGTCGAGCAGCGCGCGGATGAGCTTGAGCCTGCGCACGTGGGACGCGTCGTAGCGGGCCTGGTTGGGACTGGTGCGCTCGCCGGGCGGGAGCAGGCCCTCGCGCAGGTAGTACTTGATCGTCGCGACCGGGACCCCGGACTCCCTGCTCAGCTCGGCCATCCGCATGCGTCGTCGTCGCCTTTCCTGTGGACTTCCTCAGAACGGATAGTGTAGCTTCCCGCTATAGGTAGTAACACTATCTATAAGGAGGACGGATGTCCGACCTGATCGGCCAGGCGAGAACCTGGCACCGCCCGATGATGATCTGTGCGGGCGTGATGGCGGCGATGGCCGCCGTCTCGGCCGGCGGACTGCTGCTCGACGACCGCGTGTTGCTCGGCGCGCCGATCTGGTTGAAGCCGTTCAAGTTCGCGGTGTCCATCGCCCTGTACTGCGTCACCTGGGCGTGGTTGCTGACCCTGCTGAGGTCGCGGCAGCGCCTGGCAAACCGCGTGTCCACCGCGATCGTGGTGATCCTGTTCGTGGAGTACACGATCATCGTGACGCAGGTCGTGCGCGGGCGGGCCAGTCACTTCAATGCCTCGACGCCATTGGACTCGACGCTGTTCTCGGTGATGGGCGGATCCATCGCGGCACTGTGGACAGGCACGCTCGTGCTGACCGTCCTACTGCTGCGGACCCCCATCGCGGACCCGGCCTCGCGCTGGGCGATCCGGATCGGCGCGCTGATCTCACTGGTGGGAGCGGGGCTCGGGGCGCTCATGATCGGCCCGACGAGCGAGCAGCTTGGGTCGATGCGGAACGGCACGCCCACCGGTTTCATCGGCGCGCACAGCGTCGGCGTCGCGGACGGCGGGCCGAGCATGCCCATCACCGGCTGGAGCACCACCGGCGGCGACCTGCGCATCCCGCACTTCGTCGGCATGCACGCGCTACAGGTGCTCCCGCTGCTGGCGCTGCTGCTCGGCCTGCTCGCGACCAGGTTGCCGGCGCTGCGCGACGGCGGCGTGCGGATGCGGCTGATGTTCGTGGCCGGGGCCGGCTACGCGGGGCTGACCGGTCTCGTCACTTGGCAGGCGCTGCGGGGTCAACCGCTGCTCTCCCCCGACGCGTGGACGCTCGCGACCCTCGCCGCACTGGCCGTGACGGTGACTCTCGCGACCGTCCTGACCCTCGCCAAGCGGGAGCAAGGGAGCTTTACTCCCGTTTCTCGAGAGCAAAGCTCCCTTGCTCACCCGGAGAGGACCCCTCGATGACCGGGACCCTCTTCGACCTGACGTTCTACCTCGCCGCGCCGTTCTGGGCGCTGATGATCGTCGGGCCCCGCTGGCGGTGGACCACTCGCGTCATCGGCTCGCCGTGGATCGCCCTCCCGCCGCTGCTCGTCTACCTCGCGCTCGCGCCCGGCGACTTCGCCGAGCTGTGGACGGTGGTGAGCAGGCCGGACCTCGGGGTGTTGCGCGAGTTCCTCGCCTCCGCCGAGGGCGCCGCCATGATCTGGGCGCACCTCATCGCCTTCGACCTGTTCATCGGCAGGTGGATGTACCTCGACGCGCGCCGGCGCGGGGTTCCGCACCTGCTCCTCGCGCCGATTCTGGTGCTGACGATCCTGCTGTCGCCGATTGGGCTGCTGGCCTACCTGCTCGCCCGGACGGTGACGCCGGGAGCACGTAGGCTGCACGACCGTGAACGAGAAGATCAGCCAGCCCAGTGACCTCGCCGCCGCTGCCGCCTCGGTGCTCGCCGAGCGCACCGGAACCGACCGGCACGACATCGCCGTGGTGCTGGGCTCGGGCTGGCGCCCGGCCGCCGACGTGATCGGCAAGCCCGAGACGGAGGTCGCTCTCGACGAGCTGCCCGGGTTCGAGACACCCAGCGCCGTCGGCCACGGAAGCACCGCGCGTTCGGTGAAGATCGGCGACAAGCGCGTGCTGGTCCTGCTCGGCCGGACGCACCTGTACGAGGGCAAGGGCGTCGCGCGCGTCGTGCACGCGGTGCGCACCGCGGCGGAAGCCGGCGTGCGCACCGTGCTGCTCACCAACGCCGCGGGCGGGCTGCGCGAAGGCTTCCAGGTCGGCCAGCCGGTGATCATCTCCGACCACCTGAACATGACCGCGACGTCGCCGATCACCGGCGCGAACTTCGTTGACCTCGTCGATCTCTACTCCAACCGGCTGCGGGACGTCGCGAAGGGAATCGACCCATCACTGGCGGAGGGCGTTTACGCCGGGCTGCCGGGACCGCATTTCGAGACGCCCGCCGAGATCCGGATGCTGCGCACGCTCGGCGCCGACCTCGTCGGCATGTCGACCGTGCTGGAGGCCATCGCGGCGCGCGCCGCGGGCGTGGAGGTGTTCGGGCTGTCGCTCGTGACCAACCTCGCCGCCGGGATGACGGGCGAGCCACTCAGCCACGAGGAGGTCATCGAGGCGGGCAAGGCGGCCGCCGAGCGGATGGGTGGCCTGCTGCGGGAGCTCGTGCTGCGCGCGTGACCGCCGTCACTTTCCGGTGGAGACCGGCGTGGTCGTAATGGGCACGTCGGCCATTTCCCTACGCGTCATCGAAGTCCCTTTCGCGCGTTTACCGCACTGTGGAATGGAGTGGCCACCACGTACCCCGGCGAGGTCGCCGAGCTCGAAATCGGTGTGGCAGAGCCAATTTGGCCCATCGTTGACGGCTCGACAATAGCCCGATCGGGTTCTCCACGGCGCTTTCCGGACTGACTCCGCGCGCCTTGTCACGCGGCTGACAAAAGCGGGAAATGCAATGCTCACGGAAATGCGGGGAGTTACTCCGGACGAGGGCGCCGGAGCCGGCGGGCCCGCAGCGCGACCGCGAGCGCGAACCGTTCGTCGGGGTCCCGCAGCCGGTCGCCGTAGCACTCCTCGAGCTGATGGATCCGGTAGCGCACGGTCTGCGGATGCACGTTCAGCTGGCCCGCGACCTCCGGCGCGCCGCCCCTCGTCTCCAGCCACGCGGCCAGGGTCTCGGCGAGCCGCTCGCGCTGCCGGGCGTTGAACCCACCGAGCGGCGCGATCGCCCGCTCCGCGAGCCGCTCGGCGAGCGTCGGATCACTGAGCAGCCACAACGTCAGTAGGTGGTCGGCACACGAGACCACCGGCGCACGCTCCACCACACCGTCGCCGATCAACCCGGCGAGCCGCCGTGCCCAGCGCAGCGAGTCACGCGCGTCGGCGAGGCGGACGACCGGGCCGATCACGCACCGCCAGCCGGCGAGCGCCGCGGCGAGGTCGGGCACGGTGCCGCCGGGCGCGGGCACGATCAGGCACGGCGCGTCGCTCTCGAGGTCGACGAGCACGTCGTCGGCCAGCTCGGGGTAACCCGGCGGTTCGGTGTCGCCGTCGCGTTCCAGCACGACGACCGTCACCTCCTCCGGCGGCGTCCACGCCGCGGCGGCGGCCTGGTCCACGAGCACGCCCGTGGGTACCGGCTGCTCGGAGAGCAGCGACTCCAGCAAGCGCTTGCGGCGGCGTTCGAGTGCCCCGGCGGCGCGGGCCTGTGCGGCCACGTAGCCCTCGTGCGACAGTGCCGACAGCTCGTCGATGTAGGCGAACAGGGCTGCGGCGAGCTCGCACATCGTTTCCACCGGCAGCTTCGAGCGCAGACCGAAGTCGCTGAGCGCCTGCCAGCCGACGCGCCCGCCGATGCGGTACGCCGACTGCAGCACGTCGATACTCCGGCCCTCGCTCACCTCGTATCTGCCGAGCTGACGGAAGAGCGCGGCGGTGCCGTCGCCGGCCGCGGCCGGGTCGAGCAGCCGGTCGAGGAATTCCAGCACGCCCTGCTGCACACCGTGCAGGATCGCCTTGCCGAACGTGCCCTCCAGTGGCCTGGCGTAGGCGGGGATGGACGACTGGATCTGCTGCAAGATCAGTTGTGCAACATCCGCCGATCGGCGCCGCATGGCGGGAGCCAGCACGGCCAGCTCCGCGCGGGCGGCTGCTCCGATCGGCGCCGTGTCATTGCGCATGACGGCCTAACCCCCTTGGCCAGCGGGGGCGACGGTAGCGGGAATCCCGAGGCTTGACAACATTGTGCGGTGACGCAACCATCGCCCAGGCTCACCACCGGCCTTCGTGACCAGGCATTTCGCTGGATCGCCGACGACGTCGACCCGGACACGCGCACAGAGTTGCAGACCGTGCTCGCACGGGCGATGGGTGGCGACGCCGACGCGGTCGCGGAGCTCGCCGACCGCATGGCCGGCCCGCTGACGTTCGGTACCGCGGGACTGCGCGGACCGGTGCGGGCGGGTCCGAACGGGATGAACCCGGCCGTCGTCGTGCGCACCACCGCGGGGGTGGCGGCGTGGCTGACGAGTCACGGCAAGGCCGGCGGGACCGTCGTGGTCGGCCGGGACGCGCGGCACGGCTCGGCGGCGTTCGCCGTGGCGGCTGCCGAGGTGCTCAGCGCGGCCGGTTTCGCGGTGAAGGTGCTGCCGGGTCCATTGCCGACGCCAGTGCTCGCGTTCGCGGTCGGACACCTCGGCGCGATCGCCGGCATTCAGGTCACCGCGTCTCACAACCCGCCGGCCGACAACGGCTACAAGCTCTACGACGACACGGCCGCGCAGATCGTCCCGCCGGCCGACCGCGAGGTGGAGGCGGCGATCGCCGACGCCCCCGCCGCGGTGGCGGTACCGAGGTCTCCCGATGCCACGACGGCGGGTTCCGATGTGCTGGAGACGTACCTTTCCCGCTGCGCGACGTTGCCGAGGGGCACGGCACGGACGCTGCGGGTGGCGGCGACGCCCATGCATGGCGTCGGCGGGGACGTGCTGGTGCGCGCGCTGCGGACGGCGGGCTTCACCGACGTGCGCCTGGTGGCCGAGCAGGCGGAGCCGGACCCGGACTTCCCGACCGTGGCGTTCCCGAACCCGGAGGAGCCGGGCGCGACCGACCGGTTGCTGGCGCTCGCGGCCGAGATCGACGCCGACCTTGCGATCGCGCTCGACCCGGACGCCGACAGGTGCGCACTCGGTGCGCGGGACGGGGACGGCACGTGGCGGATGCTGCGGGGCGACGAGACGGGCGTGCTGCTCGGCGAGCACGTGCTGTCCACAACGGACAGCACTGACCCGTTGGTGGCGACCACGATCGTGTCGTCGTCGATGCTGGGCGGGATGGCCGAGGCGCACGGGGCGCGGTACGCGGAAACGCTCACGGGCTTCAAATGGCTGGCGCGGGCGGGCGAAGGCCTGGTGTTCGCGTACGAGGAGGCACTCGGGGTGTGCGTGAACCCCGGGTTCGTGCGGGACAAGGACGGCATCGCGGCGGCGGTGCTCGCGTGCGACCTCGCGGCGACGACGAAGGCGGCGGGCCGCACGCTGTTCGACGTGCTCGACGACCTCGCCGTGCGGCACGGCGTGCATCTGACCGACCAGGTGTCGGTGCGGATCCCCGACCTTCGGGCGCGGGCCGAGCTGATGGACCGGGTGCGCACGGCCCCGCCGGCGACGCTCGCGGACGTGGCAGTGACGGCCGAGGACCTGCTGCCGGAGGCGGACGTGCTGCGCCTGCGGGGCGAGGGCCTGCGGGTGGTCCTGCGGCCGTCGGGAACGGAGCCGAAGCTGAAGGTCTACCTGGAGGTGACGGCCGACGTCCCGGCCGAGGAGGACCTGCCGGAGTCCCGCCGGACGGCGGCCAAACGCCTCACCGCGCTGCGAACGGAGCTCTCACAGCTGCTCGACCGGTAGCCCAGAGGGGAGCAAGGGAGCTTTACTACCGTTTTCCGGGAGCAAAGCTCCCTTGCTCCCTCACGGCGCTTGCGGGACCCGCTCAGCGAAGGCACGCTGAATCACTGTGCCCACGTTGCTGATCGTCCACCACACGCCGTCGCCCCATCTGCAGGCCATGTTCGAGGCCGTGGTCTCCGGCGCGACCGATCCGGAGATCACCGGTGTCGACGTGGTCCGGCGGCCCGCGCTGTCCGCGACGGCGTCGGACGTGCTGGCCGCCGACTCCTACCTGCTCGGCACCCCCGCCAATCTCGGCTACATGTCGGGCGCGCTCAAGCACTTCTTCGACACCGTCTACTACCCGTGCCTCGACGCCACCCGCAACCGCCCCTTCGGCCTCTACCTGCACGGCAACCAGGGCATCGAGGGAGCGCACCGGGCGATCGAGAGCGTCACCAAGGGCCTCGGCTGGGAGCAGGCGGCACAGCCCGTGGTGGTCATGGGCGAACCCGACAAGGACGACCTCGCCGCGTGCTGGGAACTGGGCGCGACGCTGGCGGCCGGCCTCATGCCGGAATAGCCGGTACGCGGGCGCCCCGGTGGCCCTACGATTCCGGCATGGTCATCCGCCGAATCCTGTTGGGGATGCTCGCGCTCACGGCCGCCGTGACCGCGGGCTGCACGTCCGACGACGCTCCGAGTGAGTCACTGCCCGACGGCCCCGCCCTGATCAAGGACGCCGCGGCGGCCACGGGAGACATCCAGAGCACCCATTTCACCCTGCGGGTGAACGGCACGGTCAAGGGTCTGAGCGTGCAGAGCCTCGACGGCGACCTGACGAAGCAGGGCGACGCCAAGGGCACCGGCACGCTGAAGCAGGCGGGCCAGCTCGTCGAGGTCGAGTTCGTGCTCGCGGGCGACACCCTCTATCTCAAGGGACCCACCGGCGGGTACCAGGAGATCCCGGCCGCGCTCAGCTCCACTTTGTACGACCCCTCCGCCGTGCTCGACCCGGAGCGGGGCGTCTCGAAACTGCTCTCCGGCCTGCGCAACCCGGTCACCGAGGCGCAGGAGGAGGTGGAGGGCACCCAGACCTACAAGGTCACGGGTCAACTCGGCAAGGACGTCCTCTCCGGCCTGCTGCCGGGGATCCAGTCCGACGCCGACGTGACGTTCTGGCTGCGCACCGACGGCGAGCACCTGCCCGTCAAGGCCTCCGCGGCGTTCCCCGACGACGCCACCGTCGACGTCACGCTGTCCGATGTGGACAAGCCCGTGACGGTCACCCCGCCGGCGTGACCGAGGTCGGCACCACCCGGCGCGCCCGCTCGGTAGCGATCGGCGCCGGTGGACTCGCGGTACTGCTCGGGGCGCTCGACACGTACGTCGTCATCGGCCTGCTGCGGCAGATCATCGAGGACCTGCAGATCCCGGTGAACCGCCTCGAGCAGGTCACGCCCATCGTCACGGGCTACCTGCTCGGCTACGTGGCAGCGATGCCGCTGCTGGGCCAGGCCTCCGACCGGTTCGGCCGCAAGACACTGCTGCAGGCGTGCCTGGCCGGGTTCCTCGTTGGCTCCGTGCTCACCGCGGTCGCCGGTTCGGTGCCGCTGCTCGTGGTGGGCCGCGTGGTGCTCGGGATCGCGGGCGGCGCGCTCCTGCCGGTGACAATGGCACTCGCCGCCGACCTGTGGTCAGAGCGCAGGAGGGCGACCGTGCTCGGCGCGGTCGGCGGTGCGCAGGAGCTCGGCAGCGTGCTGGGACCCGTTTACGGCATCGCGCTCGCCGCGCTCGCGGGCTGGCGCAGCGTGTTCTGGGTCAACGTGCCGCTCGCGCTGCTGGCGATGGTCGCCGTCTACTTCTCCGTGCCCGGCAACCGGCCCGCCGAGCGCGCCAAGGTGGACCTCGTTGGCGGTGGGCTGCTCGCGATCGCGCTCGGCATGCTGGTGGTGGGCCTCTACAACCCGAACCCGCGCGAGCAGGTGCTCCCGAGCTGGGGCCTGCCGCTGCTGATCGTCGCCGCCGTGGTCTTCGTGCTGTTCCTGCTGTGGGAGTCCAGGGCGAAGACCCGGCTGCTGGACCCCACCCACGTGCGGATGCGCCCGTTCCTCGCCGCGCTGGGCACCAGCATCGCGGCAGGTGCGGCGCTCATGGTCACGCTCGTCGACGTCGACCTGTTCTCCCAGACCCTCCTCGGCCGTGACGACCAGGGCAGCGTGGAGCTGCTCCTGCGCTTCCTCGTGGCGCTGCCGGTCGGAGCGATCGCGGGCGGGTTCGTAGCGTCCCGGGCCGGGGAACGCTCGGTGGCGTTCGTCGGCATGCTCGTGGCGGGTGCGGGCTTCCTGCTGATGTCGGGGTGGACCGCCGATGTGCTCTCCACACCGCACGAGCTGGGCCCGTTGACGCTGCCGAGGCTCGACACGGACCTGGTGATCGTGGGACTCGGGCTCGGCCTGGTCATCGCGCCGCTCTCCTCGGCGGTGCTGCGTGCGGCACCGCCGGAACAGCACGGCGTCGCCTCGGCGGGCGTCGTGGTGGCGCGGATGACCGGCATGCTCGTGGGCATCGCGGCCCTCTCGGCGTGGGGCCTGCACCGCTTCCACAGCATGACCGCGTCGCTCGACGTGCCGATCCGCGTGCTGTATCCGTCCGACGCCGCCTACGAGACCGCGCTCGGCGACTACGTGGGCGCCGTGAAGAACGCACTGCTCACGCAGTACACGGAGATCTTCCTGATCACGTCGGTCGTGTGCGCGGCGGGCGCGGCCCTTGCCCTGCTCATCGGCTCGCGGCGCGGTCACTAAACTCGGTACGTGCCTGAATTCCTGCCGACCGCGCCCTACCGGGGTACCCGGGACTTCCTCCCGCCGGAGATGTCCGTCCGTACCCAGGTCTTCGGGAAGCTGTACGAGGTCATCGAGCGGTACGGGTTCCAGCGCTACGACGGTCCGATCCTGGAGTCGGCTGAGATCTACGAGGCGAAATCCGGTGAGGAGATCGCCAACCAGCAGCTCTACACCCTCACCGACCGCGGGGGCCGCCGCCTGGCGCTGCGTCCTGAGATGACGCCGTCGGTGGCCAGGATGATCGCCGGCAACGCCGGTGCCCTGCAGTTCCCCGTCCGCTGGTACAGCCACCCGAACTGCCACCGCTACGAACGCCCCCAGCGGGGCCGGGTGCGCGAGCATTGGCAGATCAACGTCGACATCTTCGGCTCGACCAGCGCGAACACCGAGATCGAGATCTTCGAGCTGATCCACGACATGCTGGCCGGGCTGGGTGCGAGCGAGGACATGTTCGTGGTCAGGGCGAACGACCGGAACCTGCTGTCCTCGGCCCTCACCGATGTGGTGGGCGTCGGCGAGGAGCAGCTGCCCGAGGTGTTCGCGCTCGTCGACCGCTGGGAGAAGTACGAGCGGGAGAAGCTCGCCGCCAGCGCCGAGGAGATCGGTCTCACGGACAAGCAGTTCGAGAAGCTGGGCGACGTGCTCACCGCTGGGACCGCGCTGCTCGACGAACTGCCTGAGCAGGTCAAGGAGAACTCCAACCTGGTCAGGGTGCTCGGCAGCAACGCCGCGAGCCTGATCCGTTTCGACCCGATGATCGTGCGCGGACTGGCCTACTACACGTCGACGGTGTTCGAGGTCTTCGACACCTCGCCGGAGAACAACCGCGCCCTGTTCGGCGGTGGCGCCTACAGCGACCTGGCTTCGCTGTTCACCGCACAGCAGATCCCGGGAATCGGGTTCGGCATGGGCGACGTAACCCTGATGGACTTCCTTGGCACCCACGGCCTGCTGCCGCAACCGAAGGCCGAGGTCGACGTGGTCGTGATCCCGGTGACGGAGAACCTCGGCGACGCCGCCCGCACGGTGGCGACGTCGCTGCGCCGCTCCGGTGTGCGCACCTCGGTGCCGCTGGAGTTCCGCAAGCTGGGCAAGGAACTCGGACGTGCGGACAAGGCGGGCGCCCGCGTGGTCGTGATCGTCGGCCAGGAGGACTGGGACGCCGGCAACGTGACCGTGCGCAGCCTCGCGACCCGGGACCAGCGGGTGGTCGCCGCGGACTCCGCACCGGCCACGGTCGCCGAACTGCTCGCCGAATAGCACGCAGGCCGGTCATTCGAGACGCTCGAATGACCGGCCTGCTTTTTTTCTGTGACGACAAAACAAGAAAGCCCGCCAGGTGAGTACCTGGCGGGCTTTCTCGAAGTTGAGTTCGGCGGTGTCCTACTCTCCCACACCCCCACGGGTGCAGTACCATCGGCGCTGGTGGGCTTAGCTTCCGGGTTCGGAATGGGACCGGGCGTGACCCCACCGCTATAACCACCGAAACACTGGTGAAACAACCACACTCTCTTCACTTATCAGGGCGTGTGGTGTTTCAGAATCGTAGAGTGAGTGCGTAGCAGCTTTGTGGGCAAGTCCTCGGCCGATTAGTACCAGTCCACTCAAAAACACGTTACCGTGCGTCCATGTCTGGCCTATCAACCCAGTGGTCTACTGGGAGCCTTAACCCACAAGGGGTGGGAGACCTCATCTAGGAACAGGCTTCCCGCTTAGATGCCTTCAGCGGTTATCCCTTCCGAACGTAGCCAACCAGCCATGCCACTGGCGTGACAACTGGCATACCAGAGGTTCGTCCGTCCCGGTCCTCTCGTACTAGGGACAGCCTTCCGCAAGTCTCCTACGCGCGCGGCGGATAGGGACCGAACTGTCTCACGACGTTCTAAACCCAGCTCGCGTGCCGCTTTAATGGGCGAACAGCCCAACCCTTGGGACCTACTCCGGCCCCAGGATGCGACGAGCCGACATCGAGGTGCCAAACCATGCCGTCGATATGGACTCTTGGGCAAGATCAGCCTGTTATCCCCGGGGTACCTTTTATCCGTTGAGCGACACCCCTTCCACCAGGAGGTGCCGGATCACTAGTCCCTGCTTTCGCACCTGCTCGACCCGTCAGTCTCACAGTCAAGCTCCCTTGTGCACTTACACTCAACACCTGATTGCCAACCAGGCTGAGGGAACCTTTGGGCGCCTCCGTTACCCTTTAGGAGGCAACCGCCCCAGTTAAACTACCCACCAGGCACTGTCCCTGAACCGGATCACGGTCCGAAGTTAGATTCCCAGCACGACCAGAGTGGTATTTCAACAACGACTCCACCAACACTAGCGTGTCAGCTTCACAGTCTCCCACCTATCCTACACAAGCCGAACCGAAAACCAATACCAAGCTATAGTAAAGGTCCCGGGGTCTTTCCGTCCTGCCGCGCGAAACGAGCATCTTTACTCGTAGTGCAATTTCGCCGGGCCTGTGGTTGAGACAGCCGGAAAGTCGTTACGCCATTCGTGCAGGTCGGAACTTACCCGACAAGGAATTTCGCTACCTTAGGATGGTTATAGTTACCACCGCCGTTTACTGGCGCTTAAATTCTCAGCTTCACCCCACAAAAGGGGTTAACCGGTCCTCTTAACGTTCCAGCACCGGGCAGGCGTCAGTCCATATACATCGACTTGCGTCTTCGCATGGACCTGTGTTTTTAGTAAACAGTCGCTTTCCGCTGGTCTCTGCGGCCACTCCCACCTAGCCCGAACAAGGCTTCAGCAGGCTTGGCCCCCCTTCTCCCGAAGTTACGGGGGCAATTTGCCGAGTTCCTTAACCACAGTTCACCCGATCGCCTTAGTATTCTCTACCTGACCACCTGTGTCGGTTTGGGGTACGGGCCACACATGCACTCGCTAGAGGCTTTTCTCGGCAGCAGAGGATCACCCTACTTCACCACAAACGGCTACGCATCACGCCTCACCCTCGTCATCCAAGACAGCAGAACGGATTTCCCTATCCTGCGGGCCACACGCTTACACCAGTATCACCACTGACTGGCGGGGCTACCTTCCTGCGTCACCCCATCGCTTGACTACTACAGGATCAGGCCCCACGCTCACCAACACCACCACTCCGAAGAGCGGCAATGCGGCTCGGGTGGTTAGTATCCCCTGCCTCGCCAGGGACGCACACACGCGGGTACGGGAATATCAACCCGTTGTCCATCGACTACGCCTGTCGGCCTCGCCTTAGGTCCCGACTTACCCTGGGCGGAACAACCTGGCCCAGGAACCCTTGGTCATCCGGCGGCAGAGATTCTCACTCTGCATTCGCTACTCATGCCTGCATTCTCACTCCCACACCCTCCACAACTCGCTCACGCGGCCGCTTCTCTGGATGCAGGACGCTCCCCTACCCACCCACACGACTAGATGCCCCTCCCAAAGAGGAACACCGATCAATGTGTGAGTGACACAGCTTCGGCGGTGTGCTTAAGCCCCGCTACATTGTCGGCGCAGAACCACTTGACCAGTGAGCTATTACGCACTCTTTCAAGGATGGCTGCTTCTAAGCCAACCTCCTGGTTGTCTCAGCGACTCCACATCCTTTCCCACTGAGCACACACTTAGGGGCCTTAGCTGGCGTTCTGGGCTGTTTCCCTCTCGACGACGAAGCTTATCCCCCGCCGTCTCACTGCCGCACTCTCACACACCCGTATTCGGAGTTTGGTTGACTTCGGTAACCCGGTAAGGCCCCTAGGCCACCCAGTAGCTCTACCCCAGGTGTGAAACATACGACGCTGCACCTAAATGCATTTCGGGGAGAACCAGCTATCACGGAGTTTGATTGGCCTTTCACCCCTACCCACAACTCATCCCCCAGGTTTTCAACCCTGGTGGGTTCGGCCCTCCACACCGTCTTACCGGCGCTTCAGCCTGGCCATGGGTAGATCACTCCGCTTCGGGTCTCGACCACGCAACTCACACGCCCTCTTCAGACTCGCTTTCGCTACGGCTACCCCACACGGGTTAACCTCGCCACGCAGCACGAACTCGCAGGCTCATTCTTCAAAAGGCACGCCATCACAACGACCAGCATTGCTCTGACGGCTTGCAGGCACACGGTTTCAGGTACTCTTTCACTCCCCTCCCGGGGTACTTTTCATCTTTCCCTCACGGTACTCGTCCGCTATCGGTCACCAGGAAGTATTTAGGCTTACCGGGTGGTCCCGGCAGATTCACAGCAAATTCCACGAGCTCGCTGCTACTCGGGAACACCATTCCAGACACGCCCATGCAGTTTTCACGTACGGGACTCTCACCCACTCCGGCCGCTCATCCCAAAGCGTTCCGCTAACCACACAACGCATCCCCAGGAGTGTCAGCCCCTGGCAAACAGGTCCCACAACCCCGCACACACAACACCTGACAGCTTGACATGCGCACGGTTTAGCCTCCTCCGCTTTCGCTCGCCACTACTCACGGAATCACACTTGTTTTCTCTTCCTACGGGTACTGAGATGTTTCACTTCCCCGCGTTCCCTCCACACACCCTATACATTCAGGTGCGGGTGACACCTCATAACAGGTGCCGGGTTACCCCATTCGGACACCCTCGGATCACAGCTCGGTTGACAGCTCCCCGAGGCTTATCGCAGCCTCCCACGTCCTTCATCGGCCCCTAGTGCCCAGACATCCACCATGTGCCCTACACAACTTGACCACAAAGATGCTCGCACTCACTCTACAATTCTCAAACACCACACCAAAAGCAACACCACCGTGCTGCCTCAGGACCCAACAG
>NZ_QEQT01000032.1:0-176240 GCF_003311655.1 Prauserella sp. PE36
CGGAGTCGGTGAACGTGATGGCCGACAACCTGACCGACCAGGTCCGCTCCATCGCCCAGGTCGCCACCGCCGTCGCGCGCGGTGACCTCTCCCAGAGGATCATGGTCGAGGCCAAGGGTGAGGTCGCGGCGCTGGCACAGACCATCAACACGATGGTCGACACGCTCTCCGCGTTCGCCGACGAGGTGACGCGCGTGGCGCGCGAGGTCGGCACCGAGGGCATCCTCGGCGGCCAGGCCCGGGTGGCGAACGTGGCCGGCACGTGGAAGGACCTCACCGACAACGTCAACTCGATGGCGAACAACCTGACCGGCCAGGTCCGCTCGATCGCCCAGGTGACCACCGCGGTGGCGCGAGGCGACCTCTCGCAGAAGATCGACGTCGACGCCCGTGGTGAGATCCTTGAGCTGAAGACGACCATCAACACCATGGTCGACACGCTGTCGTCCTTCGCCGCCGAGGTCACCCGCGTGGCCCGTGAGGTCGGCAAGGAGGGGCAGCTGGGCGGCCAGGCCGAGGTGGAGGGCGTCTCGGGCACGTGGAAGCGGCTGACCGAGAACGTCAATGAGCTCGCCGGGAACCTGACTCGCCAGGTGCGGGCCATCGCCGAGGTCACCAGCGCCGTCGCGACCGGAGACCTCACGCGCTCGATCTCCGTCGAGGCCAAGGGCGAGGTGTCGGAGCTCAAGGACAACATCAACGCGATGGTGCAGTCGCTGCGTGAGACCACGCGAGCCAACCAGGAGCAGGACTGGCTCAACACCAACCTCGCGCGGATCTCCGGGTTGCTCCAGGGACACCGCGACATGCGGACCGTCACGCAGCTGATCATGAACGAGCTGACGCCGCTCGTCGGCGCGCAGTACGGCACGTTCTTCCTGATGGACCCAGGCGACAGCGGCTCGAAGCTGCGGCTCATCGCGAGCTACGGCCGCGCCGGCGACGGTTCGACGCCCCTGGAGTTCGACCTCGGTCAGTCGCTCATCGGCCAGGTGGCGAACACGCGAAGACCGCTCCTGGTCGACCAGACCCCGCCCGGCTACGTGCGCATCTCCTCCAGCCTCGGCGAAGCGCCTCCGGTGAACCTCATCGTGCTGCCGATCGTCTTCGAGGACCAGGTGCTCGGCGTCATCGAGCTCGCGTCCTTCAACCGCTTCACCCCGGTACAGCGCGACTTCCTCGAACAGCTGATGGAGTCCATCGGCGTCAACGTCAACACGATCATCGCCAACGGCCGCACGGACGCCCTGCTGGAAGAGTCGCAGCGGCTGGCCGGCGAGCTGCGGGCCCGCTCGGAGGAACTGCAGGCACAGCAGGTGAAGCTGCGCCAGTCCAACGCCGAGCTGGAGGAGAAGGCCGAGCTGCTCGCCCAGCAGAACCGCGACATCGAGGTCAAGAACTTCGAGATCGAGCAGGCGCGGCAGGAGATCGAGGAACGCGCGCAACAGCTCGCGCTCGCCTCGAAGTACAAGTCCGAGTTCCTCGCCAACATGTCGCACGAGCTGCGCACGCCGCTCACCAGCCTGCTCATCCTCGCCGGGGTGCTCGCGCAGAACTCGACGCAGAACCTCACGCCGAAGCAGGTCGAGTTCGCGAAGGTGATCGAGTCCGCGGGCACCGACCTGCTGCAGCTGATCAACGACATCCTCGACCTCTCGAAGGTCGAGGCCGGGAAGATGGACATCCATCCCGAGCTCGTGCCGCTGCCGCAGCTGCTGACCTACGTGCAGACGACCTTCCGTCCGCTCACCGCCGACAAGGGGCTGGCGTTCGACGTCATCGTCGACCCCGGCGTACCGGAGCAGCTCTACACGGACGAGCAGCGCCTGCGCCAGGTTCTGCGCAACCTGCTGTCCAACGCGGTCAAGTTCACCGAGCGGGGTCGCGTCGAGCTGCGAGTGCGGCTGGAGAACGCCGAGTCGAACGGGCACGAGCCGACCGTCGCCTTCTCGGTGATCGACACCGGCATCGGCATCGCACAGGAGAACCTGAGCACGATCTTCAGCGCGTTCCAGCAGGCCGACGGCACCACCAGCAGGCGCTACGGCGGCACGGGGCTCGGCCTTTCCATCAGCCGTCAGGTCGCGAATCTGCTCGGCGGAGAGCTGAGAGCGGAAAGCCAGCTGGGCAAGGGCAGCACGTTCACGTTGCACCTGCCCGTCACACCGAGGTTCGAGCTCGCGGCCGAGCCGAGGACGCGACTGGATGTCGAGCCGGCCTCCGGTGTGCTCGTGCTGGAGGCCGACGAGGACCGGCTGCTGACGCTGCTCGTGCGTGGGTTCGCGGCCGACCTGCCCGGCTACGGCGACGCCCTGCGCATCGACTCGGTGACGACGCCCGACGAGGCCGTCGAGGCGCTGGCAAACCGGTCGTACCAGTTCGTGGTGCTCGACGCGAGCCTGCCCGGCGCGGCGGCGCTGACGTTCCTGCAGCGGCTCGGCGAGGGCGCCGAGCCGGCGACCGTGCCCGTGCTGGCGCATCCGACGCGCAAGCTCAGCCCAGCGCAGACCCGGCTGCTCGAGGCCAGGGCAAGCCACCAGCAAGTGGAGCTGCTGTCCTCGATGGACGATCTGCGCGAGCGGTTCACCATGCTGCTCTCACCGGGCGCCACCCCGGAGGCGGCCGCGACGGCGACGGTGGCAGAGGTGGCAGGGGCGGAGGCGGAGCCCGTCGCCAACGGCGGCCTCCCGGGCCTGCGCGGACGCAAGGTGCTGCTCATCGACGACGACGCCCGCAACGTGCTCGCGATCGCGGAGATGCTGAAGCTGTACGGGATTTCGGTGAGTCACGCGCCGAACGGGCGCAAGGGGATCGAGGCGCTGCGGCAGAGCCCCGACGTCGACCTCATCCTGATGGATGTGATGATGCCGGAGATGGACGGCTACGCCACCACGGCGGCGATCCGCAAGATGTCGAGCTTCGCGACCCTGCCGATCATCATGGTCACGGCCAAGGCGATGGCGGGCGACCGGGAGAAGAGCCTCGCGTCGGGCGCGAGCGACTACGTGACCAAGCCCGTCGACCCCGACGAACTGCTGGCGTGCATCAGCCGCTGGCTAGCGGACTGATCGCGCCGGTTGCCACGGCTGCAGTGAAGGCCACCCTGCCTGCGTTGAACGCAGTGATGGTGGCCTTCACTGCATGTCCGTGAGCTGTTGCGCCACCGTCTGTGGCGACGGCATCGCCGCGATCTCCCGCTGAACCTCGGCAGCGGCTTCCGCGAGGGCGGGATCGGTGACGAGCGTCGTGAGCAGCGCCGAGGTGACGTCCTTCGCCGACGAGGCGAGGCCCGCTCCCCGCTCGGCGACGAGCCGTGCGTGCCGCGCCCGGTCGCCGGCACCGGGCTCGATGAGCTGCGGCACGCCTGCGGCGAGTGCCGCGAGCAGGGTGCCCGCGCCGCCGTGGTGCACGATCGCGGAGCACGTCGGCAGGATCTCGGGGATCGGCACCCAGCCGGTGACGCGCACGTTGGGCGGCAACGGTCTGCGGGCGAGCCGCTCCGGCGGGCGCACCAGGACGAACTCGGCGTCGACGTGTGCGGCCACCCTGGCGACGGCCGCCATCGTCCTCGCCCCTCCCGGACCGGCGACCGTGCTGCGGCTGACCAGGATCCTCGGCGCGTCCGGGCGGCGCCGAAGCTCCTCTGGCACCGGACCCTCCCCGCTGAAGGGCACCGGGCGCAGCGGCAGCTCCGCGGCCGACGTTCCCCCAAGGCCACCTTCGGTGCGTTCAGCGCAACGAAGGTGGCCTTGGGGGCGGTCGGCGGGCCCCTGTTCCGGCTCGGCGAAAACGGGAGCAAAGCTCCCTTGCTCCCCGAAGACGGCGAGGCTTGGTGGGGCGGTGCGCAGGACGGCCATGGGCGGGGGCGGCGAGTGGCCCATTCGCGACACCGTCGCCGCCGTCAGGTCGGCGCCGTCATAGAGGGACGTGTCGTGCACGACCGAGGGCACCCCCTGCCGGGCGGCCGCGAGCGCGCCGGCGGCGGCGAGCGGCTCGTGCACCACGAGGTCCGGTTTCCAGTTCCCCGCCAGCGACAGGACCTCGCCCGCCATGTGCTCGCCGACGGCGGCGAAGAGGCGCGAGACGAACTCTAGCCCGCCCTCGCCCGCCGTCTCGGCCATGGCCAGCCGGGGGCGCGTGAGGGCAATCCGCAGCGCCGAGCGCCCGAACCGGACGGACGAGCCCACCTCGGCGACGTCGATGCCGGCGTCACGCACCGCCAGTGCCGGACCGCCGGTTGCCACCAGCACGTCGTGCCCGGCCGCGCGCAGCGCACGCGCCAGCGGTACCAGGGGGAAGGCGTGACCGAGCAGGGGCGCGGACACCAGCAGCACTCGCATGCCCGCAAGGGTACTACGGATGTAGTGAGAAGACTACGGCTGTAGTATCAGCGGTCGGGAATGACGATGCCGTACTCGTGGATCTTGCGGTAGATCGTGGCGCGCGAGATGCCGAGCAGCTTCGCGGCACGCGCCTTGTTGCCGTCGGCGTCCTCCAGGCCGCGCACGATCGCGTCACGTTCCACCGTCTCGAACCGGTTCAGCGGCCGTCGCGTGATCGTGTGGTACTCGGCGGGCAGGTCGCTCGGCTGGATGGACCCCGTGCGGCGGCGCTTCGCCACCTGCTTGAGCACGCGGTACAGCTGCGCGGTGTTGCCCGGCCAGTCCGCGCGCATCAGCAGGTGCAGCGCGGCGGGCGAGCACGTCAGGTGCCCGCCGTGGGCGAGCCTGCTCAGCAGCAGCGGCACCAGCTCGCTGAGGTCCTCGGCGTGGCGGCGCAGCGGCGGGACGGTGACGGTCCTCGGGAACAGCCGCAGCAGCCCGGCCAGCTCCGGCCTCGACTCCGACTCGGGATCCAGGGTGATCGTCACCCACGGGGCTCCTGCGCCGTCGCGTGTGCGGACCTCGCCGAGCACGGTCGCGAGCGTGTCCAGGTCGGCCGCGGCGAGCCGGTCGGCGTGGCGGATCACCAGCGTGTCCACGGGGTCGTCCAGCAGCTCCCTGCGCACGTCCTCCTCCCACCCCGGCCCGGCGTGGGCCGCGTCGAGCGTGTGCAGCCTGCCGGTGGGGTTGCGCCGCAGGTGTACTCCCCGCGCGAGCGTCGTCCTGCCGGTGCCCGGCTCGCCGGCGAGCGCGAGCCAGTCGCCCCGCCCGCATCCGGCGTCGATGTCGTTGGCGCAGCGCAGCCACAGCGGCGCCGAGCCGACCACGCCGGGCAGGAACATCGGCGGCATCGGCAACTGCACGCCCGCGCGCTCGTCGTCGGCGTCGAGCAGCTTCGCCGACAGCACGCCGCCCGCGGTGTCGTCCTCGCGATGCCCCTGCACCCGCCGGCAGTACAGCTTCACCTTGCCACCACTGGACAGCGACACCGTCGCCGTGGCCCTGCGCGCCTGCGCGAGTTCCTGCGCCGCGCGCCCCAGCAGTACCGACTGGTCGGCCGGGCCGAGCAGCTGCCGGGCGCTGTCGTTCATCATCACCACGTCGTCGTTGAACGCCAGCACGACGCCCGTGGTCCGCCTGCACGTCTGCAGGTACGCCTGGAACAGCACCAGCTCCCGCAGGTTGCTGTGGGTCAGCAGCGCCTGCCGGATCTGCTCGGCCGTCGTGCGCGCGAGCGCCACCAGCAGCCCGCCGGCGTCCTTGCGCCAGCACGTGAGGTCCACGGCGCCGATCGTCCTGCCGGAGATCGGGTGCTGGATCGGCACGCCCGCGCACGCCAGGTTCTCCAGGTTCTCGGCGTAGTGCTCATGGCCGAACACGTGCGTGGGCCTGCCGTCCTCCAGTGCCGTGCCGATCCCGTTGGTCCCGACGAACCGCTCGCCGTAGCTGAACCCGGGGACGAGCTCAACGCTCTCCAGGTGCCGGCGCAGGTCGCTGTCGCCGGTGCGCTGCGTCAGCACGACGCCGGTCTGGTCGGTGAGGATCAGGCTGATCGGCTGCCCCTCCAGCTGGTCGCCGAGCCGCTCCAGCACCGGGGCGGCCGCCCGGATCAGCGGCGTGTCGAGGTCCTGGGCGGCGACGTAGGGCACATCGATGTGGTCGGCGGGCACCCGGAACTCCTTCGAGCGCCACCACGACGCGAGGATCGCCTCCCGCACCTGATCGGCCTCGAAGGCCTCCGAGGTGAGGAACTTGACCCGCGTGCGGGCCAGCCGCTCGTCGTCGGGCCGGACCGGGACACGGGGCGAGGGCGCGATGTTCACCACGGTGACCTCCTCCGCCACACCGTTGTGCCGCGCGTTCCAGCGTAGGGGAGCGGCCCTTGAACCGGTGTCTCAAATTGAGACACGCCACCGCCCCGGAATGGGGTTTCCATGAGAGGTCAGGCACCCGCACGGAGGTGTTGCGCCATGACGGAGCCCGCGCCGTCGAGCGAGCCGTACAACCCGTGGACGCTGATGAACGTCGTGTTCCAGCCGGCCGCCGAACCCGGCCGAGTCCGGCAGGGGCAGGTCCACCCACCACGGCCCGCACGATCATGTTCGCCAATCGCGAGGGACACCGCCGAGTACCTCGACTCGACCTCAAACCGCTCAGCTAGGAGTGTGAAATGTACACAAAGGACGGTGAGAAGTACTTCGTCGTCGACGGGCACACGCACTTCTGGGACGCGAGCCCGGAGAACTGGGTGCCCGGCCAGGAGGAGTACGCGAAGGGCTGGATCGAGTGCTTCCACGCCTACCAGGGGCTCGGGCCGGCCGACACGCACTGGCCGATCGACCGGTTCCGGAAGTACTCGGAGGAACTGATGATGCACGACCTCTTCGAGGTCGGGTACGTGGACGTCGCGATCTTCCAGCCGACGAACCTGCGGCAGTGGTACATCAACGGCTTCAACACCACCGAGGCCGACGGCGCCATCGCCGAGAAGCATCCCGGCAAGTTCCTCGTCAACACCTACTTCGACCCGCGCGAGGGCGACGCGGGGATGAAGGCCTTCGAAGAACGCGTCAAGCGCTACGACTGCAAGGGCGTCAAGCTCTACACCGCCGAGTGGCGCGGTGACTCGCGGGGCTGGAGCCTCAAGGACCCGGAGGCCGCGAAGTACCTCGAGAAGTGCGAAGAGCTGGGCGTGAAGAACATCCACGTCCACAAGGGGCCGACCATCTGGCCGCTGGACAAGGACGCCTTCGACGTCTCCGACATCGACTACGTGGTGACCAACTTCCAGGGGCTCAACTTCATCGTCGAGCACGTCGGCCTGCCGAGGATCGAGGACTTCTGCTTCATGGCCACCCAGGAGCGCAACGTCTACGCCGGCCTCGCGGTCGTCGTCGGAGGGCTCATGCACGCGCGCCCGAAGTTCTTCGCGAAGGTCATGGGCGAGCTGATGTTCTGGCTCGGCGAGGACAAACTGATCTTCGGCGCCGACTACGCCATCTGGGAGCCCAGGTGGCAGGTCGAGGGCTTCGTCGACTGGCAGCTGCCGAAGGACGAGGAGCTGTCGGACTTCGCGCCACTCACCGTGACGCAGAAGAAGAAGATCCTCGGCCTGAACGCGGCACGGCTCTACGACATCGAGGTGCCCGCCGACCTGCGGGTCGATGAGGCGCCGGCGGTGGAGCCGGTCGGCGTGCCGGGACCATGACCGCTGTCGAATGCGCGGGGGCCAGTGCCGGCCGGACCGCCGCCGTCACCTCGGCGGTCTGGTCGGCGCTCGGTACCGTGCGCGATCCCGAACTGGACGAGCCGCTCACCGACCTCGGCTTCGTCTCCCGCGCCGACGTGAGCCCGGCGGGCAGAGCCGTGGTGCGGCTACGGCTGCCCACGTACTTCTGCGCGCCGAACTTCGCCTTCCTCATGGTGGCCGACGCCTACGACGCGGTGTCGGCCGTCGCCGGGGTGACCGAGACCGACGTCGCGCTCGACGACCACTTCGCCGCGGCCGCCATCAACCGCGGCGTCGCTGCGCGAGCGGGGTTCGTCGCCTCCTTCGAGGGCGAGGCGGTGGACGAGCTCGACGGCCTGCGCACCGACTTCGTACGCAAAGCCGTGCTCGCTGGCACCGACCGGGTCTGCCGGGCGCTGCTCGCGAACGGCGTCGAACGAGAGCGGCTGACCGAGCTCAGCCTCGGCGACGCCCCCGAGGGCACCGACCGCGAGCGGCTGCGGGCGCGGAGGCGGGAGCTGGGCCTGCCGTCTGGTGACGGCGACCCGTTGCTCGTCGACCCGGTCACCGGCGCGGCGGTGCGGCCGGAGCAGCTGTCGCGCCACCTGGGACTGGCCCGGCTCACCCGCACCAGCCAGGAGGCCAACTCCGGCGTCTGCCGGGGCATGTTGCACTCGCGCTATCCCCATATCGACAAACAGGAGGGCACGGGATGAAGGCCGTCCGGTTGCACGCGTACCACGAGCAGCCCGTCGTCGAGGAGGTGCCGGAGCCAGGCGTCTCGGGGCCGTTCGACGTCGTGGTGAGGATCGGCGGGGCCGGGGTGTGCCGCACCGATCTGCACATCATCGAGGAGCAGTGGGCCGACAAGTCCGGCGTGACCCTGCCCTACACGATCGGGCACGAGAACGCGGGCTGGGTGCACGAGGTGGGCTCTGCGGTGTCCAATGTGGCCGTCGGTGACACTGTGATCCTGCATCCGACACCGACGTGCGGACTGTGCCACGCCTGCCGGGCCGGCGACGACATGCACTGCGTCGACAGCACGTTCCCCGGCATCGACACCGACGGCGGCATGGCCGAGTACCTGCTCACCTCCGCCCGTGCGTGCATCAAGCTCGACCCGGCGACGAAACCGGAGGACGTCGCCGCGCTCGCCGACGCGGGCATCACCGCCTACCACGCGGTGCGCAAGGCCGTGCCGCTGCTCTACCCGGGGACGGTCTGCGTGGTCAACGGAGCGGGCGGGCTCGGCCACATCGGCATCCAGTCGCTGAAGGCGATGACCGCGGCGACCGTGGTGGTGGTCGATCGCAACGCCGAGGCACTGGACCTGGCGACCACGCTCGGCGCGGACCACACCGTGCTGGCCGACGGCAAGCAGGTGGCGGCGGTGCTCGACCTCACCGGGGGCAACGGCGCCGAGGTGGTGCTCGACTTCGTCGCCGAGCAGGGCGCGCAGCAGGACGCGTTCGCCATGACCCGCAGGGCTGGCTCGCACTTCGTGATCGGCTACGGCAGCAACATCGACATCCCCACCATCGACATCATCTCCACCGAGCGCAACGTGGTGGGCAACCTCGTGGGGACCTACAACGACCTCGTGGAGCTGATGGTGCTCGCCCAGGCGGGCAAGGTCACCCTGCACACCAAGAAGTATCCGCTCGACGACGCACTCGACGCGCTGGCCGATCTCGACGCGGGCCGCGTCCGGGGCCGCGCGATCCTCACCCCCTGACGATCTCCGCGAGAGACCCGATGGTCAAGGACCTGCGCCACGGTCCGGAAGTTCGTGAGGTACGGCTGTCCGGTGTGGACAAGCTGGCCGACACGGTGAGGTCGCCGCCGGGTCCAGGGGCGCAACATGATCATCGAGAAGATCACCGGCTCGCCCGTGGTCACCAACGACGGTGTCACGATCGCCAGGGATACTGGTCAAGCGCGGCATCTGTCGCGCGGTGGGCAGGCTGGTGGAGCACCTGGAGACGGCGAGCCAGCCGGTGGCCTTGGGGGCCGGTCGGCAGGGGGCGTTGGCGTGAGCGTGTGAGCAGGTGCGTCCGCCGCGTTGTCGCCGCAGTGCTCGTGGGCACCGTGGCGGCGTGCGCGCCCCGGCCGCCAGCCGTTCCCGGCCGGGACCCGGTCCGACCTCTGCCGGGTGCGCTAGTGGTCGACGGTGATGACCACCTTGCCGAACAGCTCCGGTGAGGCCAGCCGCTCGTACGCGTCCTCGATCTCCTCGAGGGAGAACACGGAGTCGATCAGGGGGCGCCGTGGGAACTCCGAGAGGTGCGGGCGGAGCGCGTCGATCAGGTTCGCAAGCTCCGGGAGCCGTCTGCCGCGGAAGGTCGTTCCGATCAGGCTGAGCCGATGGCGTGCGAGGATTTCCAGATCGAGCAGGGCGGTGCCGCCGCCGAGCCTGCCGATCTGCACAACGCCCCCACCGGGTCGCACGAGCGGAATCACCGCGGTCAGCGTGGCACCGCCCACGTGGTCGAGCACCACGTCGAACCCGGTGCCGGTGTACTCCGCACGAAGCGGCGGCCCTACGAGGACGTCGTCCGCGCCAGCCGCCAGAACCGACGCGGCACGTTCCCTGCGCCTGGTCGTGCCGACCACTCTGCCCGCGCCAAGGTACGAGGCCAACCCCACCGCGACGAGCCCGACGGCGCTGGTCGCGCCCGTGACGAGCACGGTCTCACCCGGGCGGAACCCGCCTACGTGCATGAGTGCGTCGTACTCGGTGAGCAGAGCACTCGGCGCGGCAGCGGCCTCGGTCCAGGACCAACCTGCGGGGCGTCGCAGCAGCAGGCGGTGATCTACGGTGACGAACTCCGCGCAGGTGCCCCCGGCCTGCCCCAGTACAGCGTCACCTGCCGACCATTCCCCGGTGGATTCCACGACCTCACCGGAGAACTCGAAACCCACGCGGTCGGTCGCCACCGACCACCCGGCATCGTCGGGAACGTAGGTGTCGTCGCGCATCAGCACATCGGCTCGGTTCAGCCCGGCGGCGCGGACCCGCACGAGAACCTCTTCCGGAGCTGGGACGGGCCTTGGCATCCGCACGACCGTCCACCGTGGTCCTGTAACCGTCCGTACCGCACGCATGTGCTCAGTCGATCACACCGCCGACACGACGTCACGGACCAGCGGTACGCCGGGGCGGTACGCGAGGTGCAGGTAGGAGGGCGCGTCGAGTACCGCGAGGTCGGCCCTGTGCCCCGGCGCGAGCACCCCGACGTCGGTGCGCCGCAGCGCGGCGGCCCCGCCCGCCGTCGCCGACCACAGTGCCTCCGCGGGCGTGAACCCCATGTCCCGCACGGCGAGCGCGATGCAGAACGGCATGCTGGAGGTGTACGAGGTGCCAGGGTTGCAGTCCGTGGCGAGCGCGACGGTGACCCCGGCGTCGAGCAGGCGCCGCGCGTCCGGCCACGGTGAGCGCGTGGAGAACTCCACACCAGGCAGCAGCGTGGCCACCGTGGTGCCCGCCGCGAGCGCGTCGACGTCGGCGTCGGTGGTGTACGTGCAGTGGTCCACCGACGCCGCGCCCAGCTCCACCGCGAGCCGGATGCCGGGCCCCGGCCCGAGCTGCCCCGCGTGCAGGCGGGGGACCAGCCCGGCGGCGATGCCCGCCTCGAGCACGGTCCGCGCCTCGTCGACGTCGAACGCGCCCCGGTCGCAGAACACGTCCACCCACCGCGCGAGCGGTGCGCACGCCCGCAGCATCGGGCCCGCGACAAGCTCGACGTACTCCTCGCGGCGGTCCCGGTACTCCGGCGGCACCACGTGTGCGCCGAGGAACGTCGTCTCGGGCGTCAGCTTCGCGGCCACGGCGAGCGAGCGCGCCTCGTGCTCCACAGAGAGCCCGTAGCCGCTCTTGCACTCGAATGTGGTGATGCCACCCCGCCGCATCTCCCCGGCGAGCCGCGCGAGCCCGTGGGCCAGCGTCGCGTCGTCGGCTTCCCGGGTCGCCACCACCGTGGTGGCGATCCCGCCGGCCGCGTAGGGCTTCCCGCTCATGCGCGCGGCGAACTCCTCCGCGCGGTCGCCGGCGAACACGAGATGCGCGTGGCTGTCGACGAAACCGGGGATCACGGCGGAGCCGTCGAGGTTCCGGTGCTCGTCGGCGGCGGGCGCGCCGCGCCGCTCACCAACCCACGCGACCATGCCGTCGTCCACCACGAGCGCCGCGTCGCTGACGACGCCGAGCGCGCTGCCGTCGCCCTGTGCGGGGTCGTTCGTCACCAGCTCGCCGATGCCGTCGTAGAGCACGGTCGTCATCGCAGCACCTCCCGGATCACCGCGTCCAGCTCGGCGGCGGTGTCCTCGATCGTCACGTGCCGGCGTCCGGCCACCACGACCCGCCCGTCCACCACCACGTGGGTGACGTCGCACGCCGACGCGGCGAAGACGGCGTTCTCGACGGTGGCTCCGCCGCCCGCCGTGCGCACCGAGCCCAGGTCCACGGCGACGAAGTCGGCCCGCTGCCCGGCCCGCAGCTGCCCGGCGTCGGTCCAGCCCAGGCAGCGGTGACCGTCCACTGTGGCCGAGCGGAGCAGCCGTGCGGCGGTGATGGTGCCGCGCCGATGACCGGCGAGCCGCTCGTTCAGCTCGACGGCCCTGGCCTCCTCGAACAGGTCGATCACGGCGTGGCTGTCGGAGCCGAGGGCGAACGGCCCGTTCCCGTCCAGCAGTGCGGGCGCCGGGCCGATGCCGTCACCGAGATCGCGTTCAGTGGTGGGGCAGAAGCACACCCCGGTCGCCGTGCGGGTCAGGTCGAGTACGTCGGCGCCGGTCAGATGGGTGGCGTGCACCGCGGTGGTCCTCGGTCCCAGCACGCCGGCGTCGCGCAGCAGCGCGGTGGGCGTCCGGTCGTGCACCGCGAGGCACTGCTGCACCTCGGTGATCTGCTCGGAACAGTGGACGTGCAGCGGCGCGCGACGCAACTCCGCCCACTCCGCGACCGTGCCAAGGTGCTCGAACGGCACGGCGCGCACCGAGTGCACGGCCGCCCCGATCAGCACCCCGGCGCGCTCCTTGGCCTTCCGGTGCAGGTCCTCGGCCCGCTCGGCCCACCGTTGCCCGTCGCCGTCGCCGAATCTCTGCTGCGTCCCCGTTGCCAGCGGCGTCCCGTCCACCGACGCGCTGAGGTAGCACGTGTCGAGCAGGGTCAGCCGTACACCCGCCTCGGCGGCGGCCTCGGCGAGTGCGAGGCCCATCGCGTTCGGCTCCGCGTAGGGCCGCCCGCCGCGGTCGTGATGCAGGTAGTGGAACTCGCCGACCGCCGTGATCCCGGCGAGCGCCATCTCGGCGTATACGGCCCTCGCGAGCCGGTGGTACAGCTCGGGATCGAGCCGGTCGGCCGCCCGGTACATGAGCTCCCGCCACGTCCAGAACGAGCCGCGTTCGCGCTGCGTGCGCGAGCGCAGCGCGCGGTGGAAGGCGTGCGAGTGCGCGTTGGCCAGGCCCGGCAGAACGAGTCCGGGCAGGCGCCGTGCCGATGGCGGTGAGGTCACTCCGACGCGGACGCTCCCGATCCGCCCGTTTGCCACGGAGAAGTGCACCCCGGCCTCGACGCGGTCCCCGCCGAGCCAGGCGTGCTCGCACCACCAGTCCGCGGCGCTCATGCCGTGACCCAGTCGGCGAGCACGTCGGCGAGGGCCCGCGCGCCGCGTTCGCAGTCGGCCTCCTCGGCGTGTTCGGCGGGGGAGTGCGACACCCCGGTGCGGTTGCGCACGAACAGCATCGCCGTGGGCACGAGCGCCGAGAGCACGCCCGCGTCGTGCCCGGCGGCGGTCGGCAGCTCCGGCACGTCGCCGAGCACCCGGCGCAGCCGCTGTCGCGGTCCGGGCGGGAACTCGACGAGGGGGCTGCGTGACTCGGCGGCGATGTCCACAAAGGTGCCGTCGTACCCGGCGTGTACCTTGGCCTCGGTCGTGATGTCCTCGAGGAGCGAGGCCAGCACCTCCTCGCTCGGAGCCCGCGCGTCGAGCCAGGCGTACACGTCGGAGGCGATCGCGTTGGTGCCATTGGGTTCCACGCGCACCCTGCCGAACGTCGCGACCGCGCCGTGCCGTTCGGCACCGGCTCGTGCGACGAGCACCGACGACGCGAACGCGAGCATCGGATCCCTCCGGTCGGCCATGCGGGTGGTGCCCGCGTGGTTGGCCTCGCCGGTGAAGGAGAACCGCCAGCGCCCGTGCGGCCAGATCGCCGAGCCGATCGCGAGCGGCTGCCCCAGTGGCCCGAGCGCGCGGCCCTGCTCGACGTGCAGTTCCACGAACACGCCGACACGCTCGCGTAGCCGCGGGTCGGGACCGAGCGCGGCGGGGTCCCTTCCGGCGCGGGTCAGCGCCTCGGCGAGGGTGTGGCCGTCGTTGTCGCGCAGCGCGAGGGCCCGCTCCGGCGCGAGCGTTCCGGCGGAGAGCCGCGAGCCCGCGCACGCCACCCCGAAGCGGGCGCCCTCCTCGTCGGAGAACGCGACGACGGCGACGGGCACGGACGGCACCACGCCGCGCTCTCTCGCGAGGTCGACGGCCGCGAAGCCCGACACCACGCCGAGCGGGCCGTCGAACGCGCCCCCGTCGGGCACCGAGTCCAGATGCGACCCGGTGACGAACGCGCCGCGCGGATCGCCTGACCAGCCCGGCGGCAGCCACCACGCCCACAGGTTGCCGTTGCGGTCCTCCTCGGTGTCCATCCCGCGCCGCCGCGCGCAGTCGGTGAACCACTCGCGCAGCGTCAGGTCCACGTCGGTCCACGCGTAGCGGCGGTAGCCTCCGGTCCTCGGATGCCTGCCGACGTCGAGCAGCGTCGGCCACAGCGCGGCGAAGGGGCTCACCCTTCCTCCCGCATGGGGATGCGCACGCCGCGCTCGGCGGCGACGGCGGCGGCGTGCTCGTACCCGGCGTCGGCGTGCCGCAGCACCCCGAGGCCGGGGTCGTTGGTCAGCACGCGTTCGAGCTTGCGGGCGGCCTCGGGAGTCCCGTCGGCGACGCACACCTGGCCGGCGTGGATCGAACGCCCCATGCCTACGCCGCCGCCGTGGTGGATCGACACCCACGACGCCCCGGACGCGGTGTTGACCAGTGCGTTGAGCAGCGGCCAGTCGGCGACCGCGTCGGAGCCGTCGAGCATCGCCTCGGTCTCGCGGTACGGCGAGGCGACGGAGCCGGAGTCGAGGTGGTCGCGGCCGATCACGATCGGCGCCGAGAGCTTGCCGGAGGCGACCATCTCGTTGAACCGGAGCCCGGCGAGGTGCCGTTCGCCGTAGCCGAGCCAGCAGATGCGGGCGGGCAGTCCCTGGAAGGCGACCTTCTCCCCGGCCATCGTGAGCCAGCGTCGCAGGTGTGTGTTGTCAGGGAACAGCTCCAGCACCGCGCGGTCGGTGGCGGCGATGTCGGCGGGATCGCCGGAGAGCGCCACCCAGCGGAACGGGCCGAGGCCCTCCTCGAACTGCGGCCGGATGTAGGCGGGCACGAAGCCGGGGAAGTCGAACGCCCGCGCGCAGCCGCCCTTGCGCGCCTCGTCGCGGATCGAGTTGCCGTAGTCGAAAACCTCGGCGCCGCGGTCGAGGAAGCCCACCATCGCCTCGACGTGCGCGGCCATCGACGCCCGCGCCTCCTCGGTGAAGTGCGCGGGATCCTTCTCCGAGGCGCGGTGCAGGTCCTCGAACGCCATGCCGCGCGGCAGGTACGCGAGCGGGTCGTGCGCGGAGGTCTGGTCGGTCACCACGTCGATCGGCGCGTCGCGGGCGAGCAGCTCGGGGAACACGTCGGCGGCGTTGCCGAGCACGCCGATCGACAGCGGTCGCCGCGCGTCGCGGGCCTCGATCGCCAGCCGTAGCGCGTCGTCGAGGTCGGCCGCGCGGGTGTCCAGGTAGCGGTGGGCGATGCGCCGTTCGATGCGGCTCGGGTCGCATTCGACGCAGATCGCGACACCCTCGTTCATCGTGATCGCCAGCGGCTGGGCGCCTCCCATACCGCCCAGCCCGGCGGTGAGCGTGATCGTGCCGGCCAGTGTGCCGCCGAACCGCTTGCGGGCCACGGCGCCGAATGTCTCGAACGTGCCCTGGAGGATGCCCTGCGTTCCGATGTAGATCCACGAGCCCGCCGTCATCTGGCCGTACATCATCAACCCGGCCGCGTCGAGGCGGCGGAACTCCTCCCACGTCGCCCAGTCGCCGACGAGGTTCGAGTTCGCGAGCAGCACGCGAGGTGCCCACTCGTGGGTGCGCAGCACGCCGACGGGTTTGCCGCTCTGCACCAGCAGCGTCTCGTCGGCCTCGAGCGTGCGCAGGGTGCGCACGATCGCGTCGAAGGCGGCCCAGCTGCGGGCGGCGCGGCCGGTGCCGCCGTAGACGACGAGGTCGTCGGGATGCTCGGCGACCTCGGGATCGAGGTTGTTCATCAGCATCCGCAGCGCCGCCTCCTGCGGCCAGCCCTTGCAGGAGAGGGTGCTGCCGCGAGATGCGCGCACGGGGCGTGGGCCAGGGTTGGAAGCCATGTGACCCAGTAGGCCGCACGGCCCCGGACCGCCTCCAGCACGCGCACCCAGATTGAGTCTCGGATCCGAGACGGTGCGACCGTCCCCCAAGGCCACCTTTGTTGCGTTGAACGCAACAAAGGTGGCCTTGGGGGCAGGTGGGTCAGTCCACGTCGCCTGCGGGGATGGCCGGCACGGTCGCCGAGATGGCGGTGCCGGCACCCGGTTCCGACTCGATCACCAGCCTGCCCGCGAGGCGGCGCACCCGTTGCCGCATTCCGGCGAGCCCGAAGCCCCCGTTCGTGGCACCGTTGACGCGCTTGGTGTTCGGCTCGAAGCCCACCCCGTCGTCCCGCACGTCGAGGGTCACCACGTCCGCCATGTACGACAGCGTCAGGCCCACGCGGTTCGCCCTCGCGTGCTTGGCCACGTTGGTGAGCGCCTCCTGCGCGGTCCGCAGCAGCGTCACCTCGACATCGGCGTGCAGCGGCCGGGCGTCGCCCGTGGTGGTCAGCACCGCGTCGATGTGGTTCACCTCCGCCCAGCGCTTCGCCACGTCGCCGATCGCGTCCGGGAGTCTCGCCTCGGCGAGCATCGCGGGCTCCACCGCGTGCACCGTTCGCCTGGCCTCGGTGAGGCTCTCGCGGGCCAGGTCCATCGCGTTCGTGACGTGCCTGCGCGGCGTCGGCGCCTCGTTCAGGCCCTGCTCGGCGGCTTGGAGCTGCGCCAGGATGCCGGCCAGCCCCTGGGCGAGCGTGTCGTGGATCTCGCGGGCCATCCGCTGCCGCTCGTCCAGCATCCCGGCCTCGCGGGCCTGGGCCAGCAGCTGGGCGTGCAGGCCGGCGTTCTCCTCCAGTGCGGCCTCGAGCTTGACGTTGGCCTCGTGCAGCTCGACGAGTGCCCGCTTCTGCCGGTGGTTGCGCTGGTCGGTCAGCTCGGCGAAGTAGAACAACGTCCCGGCGATCAGGACGCTGACCAGGCTGATCGCCAGCCACTCCAGGGTCGCGTCGACGGTGACGGTGTCCACTCCGCCCATGTACGCCACCGCCGAGACCATGGCCGTCGCGGCGACGCCGACGTAACGCCAGCGCCCCTTCAGGTAGACGAACGCCTGGGGGTAGCCGGCGAACGCGAAGAACGCGAACCACGGCGTGTTCCACACGAGCACGGCGGCCAGCGCCGTCAGCCCCGCGTAGTACACGCCCATCAGCGGGCCGTTGTCGTGCCATTCCGGGTGGAGCGTGTGGAACCAGAGCAGCCAGAGTGTGGTCGCGACCGTGAGGCCGACGATCGTCGGGACGTGCACCGGCACGCCCCACGTCGGCTGCAACAACGTGACGAGGGTGCTGACCGCGAGGAGGAAGTACGGCAGCACCTGGAAGACCGCGGCCTCCCCGCGCTCCCAGCGGTCGAACTCCTCCCGCAGCTCGGCCTCGATGCTGTTCGCCATATGAGCAGGATGCCATCCGGGCCGGCCGCGTGGGATCGACCGCGCGGCCGGTCCGGCACGGAGTGCGGTGGGCCCGCCGCTCAACCGATCGGTGGATGCCCGGCGGCGCTCGGGACTGAGGTACCCGCTGACCGCGTCCGGTGTGGACGGTGTCGGCGGTGTGGGTGCGTCACCGGCGCCTCCGGTTGCGGGGGAACCGTGCGGCCGGTGACGCACCGGCAGGCCGCGACGCAGGGAGCGGGAGCGCGCCGCGACTTCCGGACCGTTCGCTGGAGACCCCACCCCTCGGCCCGCCGAGGCCCGGTGTCAGACCTCGTGCCAGGAAAGTCGCAGCCGGCACCCCGGCGTTACACCTGTTCACGGTCACGCGGTGTCCGGGCTGGCGCGTACCGGTGCGCGAGCGTGCCCGGGCGGCCCGCGATGTCACAGGATCGGGCCACTGTCTCGTCATACGAGGTGCAGGTGATTCTCGATCAAGGAGTAGCCGATGGACCTCGCGCTGTGGATCGCCGCTGGACTGCTGGGCGCCGTAGCCCTGGCCGGTGGCATCAGCAAGACCTTCGTGCCCAAGGAAAAACTGTCCACCCTCCGCGGCGCGGCATGGACCAAGGCCGCCAGCGCCGGGTTCATCAAGACCCTCGGCGTGCTCGAACTTCTGGCCGCGGTGGGCCTGATCCTGCCAGCGGTGGTCGGCATCGCGCCGATTCTGGTGCCGGTGACCGCCGTCTGCTGGATCGCGCTGATGGTGGGCGCGATGATCACCCACCGCCGCCTCGGCGAGTCCGAGCTCGTGCTGCTGAACCTGGCCTATCTCGCGCTCGCGGCGTTCATCGCGTGGGGCCGCTTCGGTCCGGAGTCCTTCACCGGCTGAGTCGGCGGGATGGCGACCACCGACGACGGCTCCGTTTCCGGTCGCTCCGGCTATCGGCTCCCGGCGAGGGCCTTCTCGTCGCGCTCGTCCCCGGCCTTCTCGGCGGTGAGGGCCGAGCCCTCCACGTCGAGGACCGGAAGCCAGCGCAGCCAGCTCGGCAGCCACCACGCGCGGTCGCCCAGCAGGGCGAGCGCCGCGGGCACGATCACCATCCTGACCACGAACGCGTCCACCAGGATCCCCATGGCCAGCGCGAAGGCGATGGATTTGATCGTCGCGTCGCCGGCGGGGACGAAGCCCGCGAACACCGAGAACATGATCAGCGCCGCGGCGACGACCACCGGGGCGGCCTGGCGGAAGCCGCTGGTGATGGCCTCCATGGGCGACCTGCCGTGGTGGTACGCCTCGTGCATGCGGGAGACCAGGAACACCTGGTAGTCCATCGCCAGGCCGAACAGGATGCCGATCACGACGATCGGCGTCAGGCTGATCAGCGGCCCGGCCGAGTCGAGGTTCACCGCGTCGGCCAGCCAGCCCCACTGGAACACCGCGACGGTGGCGCCGAGCGAGGCGCCGATCGTCAGCAGGAAGCCCAGCACACCGATCAGCGGCACGAGCAGCGACCGGAACACCAGCACCAGCAGCACGAGGGCCAGGCCCACGACCACCACCAGGTACACCGGCAGTGCCTCGTCGACGGTGCGCGACACGTCCACGCTCACCGCGGTGGAGCCGGTGACGTAGGTCGTCACGCCGTCCACATCGGACAGCTGTGCCCGCAGGTCGGTGACGAGCTGCTGGGTCTCCGGGCTCGTCGGCCCTGATTTCGGTATCACGTTGAGCAGGGCCGCGGTGTTGTCGGCGTTGGGTGTCGCCGGAGCGACGAGCGCGACGTCGTCAAGGTCGGCGATCTCGCCGGAGAGCCGGGTGGCGGCCTGCGAGGCGTTGTCACCCTCGAACAGCACGATGAGCGGCCCGTTGAAGCCTTCGCCGAAGCCGTCGGCGAGCAGCTGCTCCGCACGGGCCTGGGTGGTGCCGTCGGCGGGGGTCGGCACCAGGGTGGTCTGCATCGAGGCCACCGGGATCGCGACGGCGCCCAGCGCGAGCACCGACACCAGCAGCGACACCACGCGGCCCCGGGTGATCCCGCCGACCCAGCCGCGGTAGAAGCCGCGCTCCGGCGCCTCCGCCCGCTCGGCCGCGGCCGAGCGCTGCTTGCGGGGCAGTGCACGGTGGCCGAGGTAGCTGAGCACCGCGGGGACGAGGGTGATCGCGACGAGCACGGCGACGACGATGGTCGCGGCGGCGGCGATGCCCATCTGCGTCAGGAACGGGATGCCCGCGACGGCGAGGCCTGCCAGCGCGATGACCACCGTGATGCCCGCTGTGACGACGGCCGAGCCCGCGGTGCCCACCGCGACGCCGATGGCGGTGCCGACGTCCGCGCCCCGGCGCAGTTCCTGGCGGTAGCGGTTGATGATGAACAGGGCGTAGTCGATTCCGACGGCGAGCCCCAGCATGGTCGCGAGGATCGGGGTCGTCGAGTTCAGCTCCACGAAGCCGGTCACGATCGTGATGCCCAGTACGCCGATGCCGACGCCGACGGACGCGGTCAGCAGGTTCATCCCGGCCGTGATGAGCGTGCCGTAGGTCAGAGCCAGCACCAGCAGCGCGACGACCACGCCGATGATCTCCGAGGTGCCACCGATCTCCGGGGCCTGCTGGGAGATGTCTCCGCCGACCTCCACCGTCAGGCCGCCGGTCCTGGCGTCGGCCACCGTGGTCGTCAGCGCGTCGCGCTGCTCCTCGGTGAGCTCGCCGGGGCTCACGTCGTAGGTGACGGTGCTGTAGGCGGTGTCCTGGCCTGCGTTGACGGCCGGGGCGTTCGGGTCGAGCGGGTTGGTCGCCGAGGCCACCCCCGGCAACGAGTTGAGCTCGGCCACCAGGTCACCGATCTGGGCCGCGTTGGGCGGAGCGGTGAGCGTCTGCCCCTCGGGCGCCTGCACCACGACGCGGGCCGTGGCGCCACCGCCGGAGCCGAACTCCTGCCCGATCTTCTCCAGGGCCGTGGTGGACTCCTGGCCCGGGATGGAGAACTGGTCGGACGTGTCCCCGGCGAGCGTCGTGGCGCCCAGTGCCGAACCGGCCAGCACCGCGAGCCACACCAGGACCACGACCAGCCTGCGGCGGTGGGCGCCCGTGCCGAGTCGGTACAACAGTCTTGCCATGCGAATCAGGCCTCCACTTGAACGTGGTCGGTTGACGAGAGGCCCGGACTGCGGTGGCCGAGCGTGTCGAGACAGGTCGCGAGGATGTGCCGCCGCCACGTGGTCTTGTCCCCCAGGTGGTTGGCGGCGAGGATGAGCACGACCAGGGCGCCGAGCATGCCGAGCACCCTGGTCACTCGTTCGGGCTCGTCCGTTTCCGGGTCGATGCCGAAGACGGCGAAGGCGAACTCGCCCGCCTCCTCGCCTGGATCGGGCTCCTCGCTGCCGAGCGTGGTGATCGACCGCGATGCCAAGGCCACCAGGCCGGGGCGCTCCAGCGCGAAGTCGATCAGGAGCTCCACCGCCCGCCGGTCGCGCTCGGGGCCCACAGGCAGCTCGATCACGGGGTCGAAGAGCGTCCGGCCCTGCACCTGCCACATGTTCATCGCGGCCTGGTACAGCGCGTCCTTGCTCGGGAAGTGGTGCAGCAGCCCGGCTTTGGACAGCCCGACGGCGTCCGCGAGGGACTGCAGGGACGTGTGCGCGTAGCCCCGCTGCGCGAACAACGCTGCCGCGCGGTCGAGGATCCGTTCGTCCACGTCCTCCCGGAACGTGCGTGCCATGTTCTCGACAGTACCGACGCGACCGACCAGTTTGGTAGGTATACCGACCGAAATGGTCGGTGGCTTTCGTCACGTTCAGTGCTGACCAATCGCTGCCCTCACTCCCCTTTCAGGGGGCAGGGGTCATGGCGATCCGTGACTGCTCGCACTGGGCACGCCGGGCCATGATCGGGACAGGGCGATCACGAGCCCCCGCCGCTCAGGAAAGTCCACAGTAGACTCGAAGTCACGGTCCCACTGAGCCGAGCGCGCCGGGCGACCGGCTGTTGTCGGCGAAGGAGTCCTGCAACACCTCGGCCACGGTGGACACCACGGGGTCGTCGACGGCCGAGTTCGAGTACGCGACGATGATCGACCGGGCCGGGTCGCCGGGCAGGCGGTCCAACCGGATTCCGGCGTCGTCCCCGCTGCCGCCAACGGCCAGCCCCGGCAGGAAGCTGTGTGCGAGACCGGCCCGCACGGCCGCCCGGTGCAGCATCAGATCGTGGGACTCGAACTGCACGTCCGGCTCGAATCCCGCGGTCCGGCACGTCGCCTCGGCCCACCGCCGCGCCGCGGTCCCTTCAGGTTCGAGTGCCCACCGCGCGCGAGGATCGGGCTGCGCCGACCGGTGCTCCGCGGCCGGTGACGCCAGGTAGAGGGGGTCCAGCGTGAGCAGCCGGGTGGTCACCGAACGGGGCTTCGGCAACGGTGAACCCGGATACTCCTCCAGCACCGCGATGTCGACCGCGTGGCGGGACAGTTCCTCGAGCGCGACGCGGGGCTCCAGGTGTGCCACGTCGAGCCGGATGCCGCCGAAGTCCCGTCGTAGCCTCCCGTACACCTGCCGCAGCACGGCCAGTGCGGCCGACTGGAAGATCGCCAGCCTGAGCCGGCCCACCGGCGCCGAGCCCAGCCGCCGCACCTCGCGTTCGGCCGCGTCCAGAGCCTCGATGATCTCGTCCGCCCGCGTGGCCAGCGCCGTGCCCGCCGGAGTCAGCCGCACGCTACGGCCCGCCGTCACGAACAGCGTGCTGCCGACGTCCCGTTCCAGCTGCGCGAGCTGCTGGGAGATCGACGCCGGCGAGTAGTTCATCGCCCGTGCCGCGGCCGCCATGGTGCCGCTCGCCTTGAGCTGGCTCAGCATCCGGAGCCGCCGTACGTCCAGTGCCACCCGGCCTCCCGCCTACTCTTCAGAAATACTGAACAGTTTAGGCCAACACTCTTTGCTTGTCGTTACGAATGGGCGCGGCAACAATCGAGCGATGCAGCGGACCGGACCACCACGCGCACACACGCTGCGCGACGCCGTACAGGCATTGCGTTCCTCCTATGTGGACGCCAACCCCCGCAGCGCCGAGCGGCACGAGCTCGCGCGGCGCTCCATGCCGGGAGGCAACACCCGGACCACCCTGTACTACGAGCCGTTCCCCCTCGTCTTCGAGCGCGCCGAGGGAGCGCACCTGTACTCCCTGGATGGGCGCCGGTACCTCGACCTCCTCGGCGACTACACCGCCGGGCTCTACGGGCACTCGCACCCCGTACTGGTGAAGGCCCTGCACGCCGCACTCGACGAGGGGGTCTCCTTCGGCGGGCACACCGAGCGTGAGGCGCGGTTCGCCGCCGAACTCCGGCGCCGGTTCCCCGCACTGGAACTGGTCCGGTTCACCAACTCCGGAACCGAGGCGAACCTGTTCGCACTGGCCGCGGCACGCGCCCACACCGGCCGCTCCACCGTCCTCGTGTTCCGCGGTGGCTACCACGGCGGTGTCCTCGCCTTTGGGCAGGGCGGGGCGCCGCTCAACGTGCCGCACCGGTTCCTGGTCGGCGACTACAACGACGTCGACGGGGCACGCGAGATCATCGCCGAGGCCGGCGACGATCTCGCGGCCGTGCTCGTGGAGCCGATGCTGGGCAGCGGAGGCACCATCCCGGGCACCCCGGAGTTCCTGCGGACGCTGCGGGAGGAGACCGCACGGGCCGGTGCGCTGCTGATCTTCGACGAGATCATGACCTCCCGGCTCGCGCCGGGCGGGCTCCAGCAGGTACTGGGGATCACCCCGGACCTCACCACGCTGGGCAAGTACCTCGGCGGCGGGATGTCGTTCGGTGCCTTCGGCGGGCGGGCCGGGATCATGCGCGGGTTCGACCCGTCGGCGCCGGGACCGGTGTGGGCGCACGCCGGCACGTTCAACAACAACACCCTGACGATGGCCGCCGGGCTGGCGGGACTCGAACACGTGCTCACCGACACCGCGCTGGACGAGCTCAACGCCCGCGGCGAACGGCTCCGGGGGCGCCTGCGGTCCGTGTTCACCGACGCGGACATCCCGTTCACGGTCACCGGCCGCGGATCGCTCATGACGTTCCACCCGGTCCCTGGGCCGGTCGGTTCCCCAGCCGACCTGACCGGAGCCGACCACGCCGCCAGGGAACTGCTCTTCTTCCACCTGCTGGAGCAGGGCTACTGGATGGCCCGGCGGGCCATGGTGGCGCTGAGCCTCGCGATCAGCGACACCGACTGCGACGGCGTCGTCGCGGCCTTCGAGGAATTCGCCGACCGTTACGGCGCGGCGCTGCGCGACCCGTCGTGACGGGACCAACCACCGAGGAGTACCGCATGGCCATACTGCGAACGGTTCGGGGCGACGTCGACAGCGACGGCCTCGGACACATCCAGCCACACGAGCACGTGCTGTCCCACATCGGGGGAACGACCAGGCAGCAGGGGACCGCGCTGGCCTCGGAAGAGCCGATTCGTCTCGACAACTACTACGAGGTGCGCCGCCACCACAGCGCCTTCGACATGCGCGTCGACGACATCGAGGACGCCGTCCAGGAGCTGGAGCGCTACCGCGAGGCGGGCGGCTCGGTGATCGTCGACGCCACCAGCATCGGACTCGGCCGCGACCCCCGCGGCCTGGTCGAGGTCGCCGAGCGCACCGGTCTGCACGTGATAATGGGAAGCGGGTGGTACCACCGCGACTACCACCCCGAAGACCTTCGCCACCGATCCCGCGACCAGCTCGCCACCCAGATCCGCGACGAGGTCACCACAGGCGTCGGCGACACGGGCGTCCGCGCCGGGCTGATCGGCGAGATCGGTCTGTCCTGGCCGGTCGACCCCGTGGAGGACCGGGTGCTGCGCGCCGCCGTCGACGCGCACCTGGACACCGGGGCCGCGCTGATGATCCACCCTGGACGGGCTCCAGAGGCGCCAGCCGACGCCATGGCACGGGTGCGCGAGGAGACGTCGTCGACGGACCGGGTCGTCATGAGCCACATCGACCGGACCCTGTTCTCCCTCGACGACATGCTCACGCTCGCCGACACCGGCTGCTACCTCGAGTTCGACCTGTTCGGCCAGGAGTCGAGCTACTACCCCTACGCCGACATCGACATGCCGAACGACGCCATGCGGCTGCACCACATCCGCGCGCTGTGCGACCGCGGCCACCGCGACCGCATCCTGCTCTCCCAGGACATCTGCTTCCGTTCCCACCTCCAGCGCTACGGCGGGGAGGGCTACGCACACCTGCTGCGCAACGTCGTCCCGCTGATGCTGCGCCGGGGGTTCGACAAGGACGACGTCACGGCACTGACCGTCGACAACCCACGCCGGATGCTGGAGGTCACGCCGTGATCCGCAACCGTCCGCCGGCCGCGGCGCGCGGCACCCGACGGCCCCTCGCGGGCGCCGCGGTCGGCACGCTGGTCGAGTTCTACGACTTCGCGATCTACGCGCTGGTGGTGCCCGTGATCGCGACCGCGTTCTTTCCTCCTGGCGACGCGAGTGCCGCTCTGCTGGCCAGCCTGGCGACCTACGGCGTCGCCTTCGTCGTCCGCCCGCTCGGCGGCATCGTCTTCGGCCGCCTCGGTGACCGGGTCGGCCGACGGCGGGTGCTGGCCATCGTGCTCACCCTCATCGGCCTCAGCACCGCCGCGATCGGCGTGCTACCGACCTTCGACCAGGTCGGCCTGCTCGCTCCGCTGCTGCTCGTCCTGCTCCGGCTGCTGCAGGGGCTGTCCGCGGGAGGAGAGGTCACCGGCGCCACGTCCTTCGCGCTCGAACACGCCCCGCCCGGCAGACGTGCCTTCTGGATCACCGTCGTCATCGCCATGTCCGCGGTCTCCTCGGTGATCGGTCTGCTGGTGGTCCTCGGGATCAACGCGATGACGACCGATGCCCAGTTCGAATCGTGGGGCTGGCGGATCCCGTTCCTCATCGCCCTGCCCCTTAGCCTGGTCGGGCTGTACATCCGGATGCGGACCGAGGAGAGCCCCGAGTTCGAGCGGGTGGCGCGCGACCGCGAGCTGAGTGACACCCCGCTGCGCGACGCGGTTCGCGACCATCGCGCCGCGGTCTGGTACTCGTTCGTCCTTTCGGCCACCAGCGCGCTCGCCTTCTACTACCTGGTGGGCTACTTCCCGACGTTCCTTCAGCTCACCGCGGGGCTCAGCCGGGTCGACGCGCTCACCGCCAACGGTCTCGCGCTCGTCGTGTTCATCGTCGCGATCTGCGCCGCGGGAACCGTGGGCGACCGGATCGGACGGCGAACGATGATCAGAATCGGTGCCGCACTCCTGGCTCTGGCGGCCGTGCCCGCCTTCCTGCTCGCCTCGTCCGGGTCGATCGGCGGCGCCATCGCCGGGCAGGTCCTCGTCGCGCTGTCGCTCGGCGTGTTCGGCGGGGGCAGCTACACGGCACTGCTCGAGGTGTTCCCGACCCGCACCCGGCTCTCCGGTGCCTCGCTCGGCTACAACCTCGGCTACGCCGTGCTCGGCGGCACCGCGCCACTGCTGGCCGCGGCGCTCGTCAGCGCCACCGGAATGGTCACGGCGCCCGGTTTCTATCTCGCCGCCGTCGCCCTGCTGGGGATCGTCGGCGTGTGGCGGATTCCCGAGACGCTGGCCCGTGCCGAGCGGCACGTCGTCAGCACACCAGCTGCCGGGCGAACCACCGCGTGAGGATGTCGTCCACCGCTTTGGCGGTGGGCAGCTGGGGAGCCGGTTCCAGGCCCGGCTCCTCGGCCAGCGGGTGCGCCAGGTCCGGCACCGAGACCAGCTCGACCTCCTCCGGCCGCGCGTACCGCTCGCGCAGGGCGCCGACCAGGTCGGAGGCGTCCGCGCGCAGGTCGGGGTGGTCCAGCTCCCCGGAGACGAGCAGCAGCGGCGGTTGTCCCTCGAGATCTCCGGCGCGGGCCACGAAGTCGAGCTCGTCGGCGGTTCGGTGGGCTTCCTCGGTCCACCGGTACGCGTGCCCGGCGATGCCGTCGACGAGCCCGACGGCGGACCGCACCCGCACAGCGGGGTTGACCAGCGCGGCCGCCCGGACCGGGATCCGCTGGGTGGTCAGCACCCGCAGGGCTACGGCACCGCCGAGCGAGGCGCCGAGCACGCCCACCGGCCCGTCGTCCACCGGAAGCTGCTCGCGCAGCGCGGCCAGCGCGGCCGGGAACTCGTCGGCGGCCTGCCGGGTGAACGGCGCCAGGAAGGACAGCAACGCGTCCTCGCGGGCCAGCTCGAGCACGGCGTCGACGCGACCGTCGACCATCCGCGCACCGCACATCGGCATGCCAAGGTGGACCCGCCAGGCGGGCACCCCGGACATCGGCAGCGCGGCCGCGAACGCCGCGTCCGTGCGCGGCGCGTCCAGCATGTGCCACGTCACGAGCAACGGCGCGGGCCCGTCGGTGGCTCCCTCCGGTGGGAGCGCCGTGAACGGTACTCCCGCCGCCGTTCCGTTGATCGTCTCCATGTCGCCTCCTCGGTTCCGCACCGGAACCGTATGCGGCACAACGGTTGTCGCGACAGCGCTTTCGCCACCGGCGAAACCTCAGCGAATGGTGTAGCCGCCGTCGACCGCGAGGGTGTGCCCGGTGACGAGCGAGGCCGCGTCGCTCAGCAGGTAGGCCACCGCGTCCGCGATCTCCCTCGGCTCGCCGAAGCGGCCGACGGGGATGCGCGAGAGCAGCTCGGCCGCCCACTCCGGGCGGCTGAGCGTGGACTCGGTCAGCTCCGTGCGCACGAACGTGGGCGCCACGGCGTTGACGCGGATGCCCGCCTTCGCCCATTCGAGCGCGAGGAGCTTCGTGACGTGGACCAGGCCCGCCTTGCTCGCGCCGTAGGCGGCCCGCTCCTCGATGGCGACCAGGCCCGCCTGGGAGGCGACGTTCACGATCGCGGCGGGCGTTCCGGTGCGCAGCCAGTGTTTCGCGAACGCCGTCGAGAGGAAGAACGCGCCGGTGAGATTGGCCCCGAGCACCGTGTTCCAGTCCTCGGGCGTGACCTCGACGGCGGGCTTGGGGATGTTCACGCCGGCGTTGTTGATCAGCAGGTGGATGCCACCGCTGGCCGCCGTGACCTCCGCGGCGAAGCCCTCGAAGCTCTCCACGTCGGTCAGCTCCAGCCGCAGCGGCTCGGTGCCGTAGCGGCTGCCGATCTCCTGGGCGCCCCCGGCTTCGCGGCTGGTGCCGTACACCGTGGCGCCCAGTTCCGCGAGGCGGTCGGCGATGGCCCTGCCGAGCCCGCGAGTGGCTCCGGTGACGAGGGCGTTCTTTCCGGTCAGGTCGAAGCTCATCGGCTCTCCGCAACGGTTTCGGGCGCGGCGTCGCCGATCTCGTCGAGTTCGAGGTGGCGACGGTCGGGGGCGAAGGCGATCGCGACCATCGCGATCAGCGTGGTCGCGATGGCGAACGCGATCACCATCCAGAGGCTACCGCCCGCCCACAGCACCATCGCGCTCGCCAGCGCGGGGGTGAAGCTCGCGAGGATGATCGACGCCATCTGGTAGCCGATCGAGATGCCCGAGTACCGCACCGAGGTCGGGAACATCTCGCAGTACAGTGCCGGAAGGGGCGCGTAGACGAGGGCGTGCCCCAGCGCCAGGAACAGCACCACACCGAGCACGATGCCCCACAGCTCACCGGTCTCGATCAACGCGAACACGGGCCACGTGGTGACGACGATGAGCGCACCGCCGAGCAGGAACGTCCGAACGCGACCGATGCGGTCCGACAGCGCGCCGAACACCGGGATCATGGCGATGTTCACCGCGGCGCCGACCATCGACGCGGTCAGGCCGTGGGACTCGGGCGCGCCGAGCGTGCCCGTGACGTAGGACAGCACGAACGTGGTGAACAGGTAGTAGTTCCCGGCCTCGGCGAACCTGCCGAAGATCGCGATCAGCAACGGCTTGCGGTGGTGGCGGAACAGGATGGCGGCCGGTGCCTTGCGGCGTTCGAGCTCGGCGTCCATCTTCTCCTTCTCGGCGAGGAAGGCCGGGCTCTCGGTGGCCCGCAGACGGATGAAGAACCCGACGGACGCGAGCAGGATGCTGAGCAGGAACGGCACCCGCCAGCCCCACTGGTCGAACGCGTCACCGGAGATCCACGACGAGAAGGACACCGCCGCCGTCCCCAGCAGCAGCCCGGCGGAGACCCCGATCTGGGGCCAGGAACCGAAGTAGCCGCGCCGCGCCCGGGGAGCGTTCTCCACGGCCACGATCGCCGCCCCGCCCCACTCGCCACCGACCGCGAAGCCCTGCGCCAGCCGCAGCACGCACAGCAGCAGCGGCGCGGCGACCCCGATCTGGTGGTAGGTCGGCATCAGCCCGATCGCCGCCGTCGCGACCGTCATGATCGAGAACGTGAGGATCAAAGTGGACTTGCGGCCGATCCGGTCGCCGAGGTGCCCGGCGACGAAGGCGCCGAGTGGCCGGGCGAGGAAGCCCACGCCGAACGACGCGAGCGAGACGATCTGCCCGATGCCGGGGGAGAGGTTCGGGAAGAACAGGTGCCCGAAAACGAGGGCGGCGGCGACCCCGTAGATCGTGTACTCGTACCACTCGACGATCGCGCCGATGGTGCCGGACTGCAGCGAACGACGGCGAACCTGCTCCGAGGTCAGGGTAGCGGCGGTGGACATGGCGGGATCTCCGTTGATCGGACTCGTGGGGACGGGACGGCGGGGGCGTCAGACCGTGACGGACCGGTAGTGGTCGGTCCAGGGCAGCTCGGCGCCCGCGTACTTGGCGGCCCTGACGTCGCCGGAGCGGGCATGTCCCTCGAACAGCTCGACCCTGGCAGCGCGGCCGCACAGCACGCCGAGGTCGGCCGAGGCCTGCCGGTCGCGCACCTCCTGGTAGGTGACCGTGCGCAGGTACATGCCCACCCACAGCCCGCCCGTGTAGCGGGCGGCGCCGCGGGTCGGCAGCACGTGGTTGGTGCCGATCACCTTGTCGCCATAGGACACGCAGGTGCCCTCGCCGAGGAACAGCGCGCCGTAGGCACGCATCTTGTCCAGCGCCTCCCTCGGGTTCTCGGTGAGGATCTGCACGTGCTCGTAGGCGAACTCGTCGGCCACGCGGTAGGCCTCGTCGAGGTCGTCGACCAGGATGATCTGGCCGTGGTCGCGCCAGGCCGGGCCCGCGATGTCCGCAGTGGACATTCCGGGAAGGATCTCCTCGATGTGCCGCTGCACCTCGGTGGCGAGCGCGTCGCTGGTGGTGACGAGCACGGCGGGGGAGTCGGGTCCGTGCTCGGCCTGCGAGAGCAGGTCGACGGCGACGACGAACGGGTCGGCGTGCTCGTCGGCGACGATCAGGATCTCGGTGGGCCCGGCGAAGAGGTCGATGCCGACCTCGCCGAAGAGCTGGCGCTTGGCCTCGGCCACGTAGGCGTTGCCGGGGCCTGCCAGCATGTCGACCTTACCGATGGTCTCGGTGCCGACGCTCATCGCGGCGATGGCCTGCACGCCGCCGAGGAGGTAGATCTCGTCGGCGCCGGCGAGCCGCATCGCGGCGACGGTCGCGGCCGGGATCTCGCCGCGGATCGGCGGCGTGCACGCGACCACGCGCGGCACGCCCGCGGCCTTGGCGGTCACGATCGTCATGTGTGCCGATGCGGTGAGGGGGTAGCGGCCGCCGGGGATGTAGGCGCCGACAGACTGGATGGGCACGTGCCGGTGGCCGAGGAACACGCCGGGCGCGGTCTCCACCTCGATCTCGGACATCGATGCCAGCTGCGCCTCGGCGAAGCGGCGGACGTTGGCCTGCACGGTCTCGATGTCGGCGATCACCTGCGGGTCGAGCGTGCCGACGATCTCGTCGAGCTGCTGCTCGCTCAGGCGGAACGACTCGGGTTCCCAGCGGTCGAAGCGTGCCGAGAGCTCGCGCACCGCCTCGTCGCCACGCGTGCGGATGTCCGAGATGAGGTCCCGGACTGTCTGCGCCACGGCGTCGTTCCCGGACGGTGCGGAGGACGCGGTGGTGGCGGCTTTGATGGTGCGGGGCACGCTCGGCTCCTTTGCTCGTCACTGCTGCTTTGGATACGTATCCAATGGATACGTATCCAACGATGGGCCACAGGTGCGGCCCCGGTCAAGGAGTGTGACCGGTGCCTCAGGCGGGCGCGGTGGTCGAGCGCTCGACGAACTCGACCGGGAGCAGCTCGTGCCGGTACGGCGCGTCCGGTTCGGCGAGCCTGCCGAGCAGCAGCTCCACGCCCACCTCGGCGATGCGTTCGAGCGGCTGGCGCACCGTGGTCAGGTCTATCCGCTCCCACGCCGACAGCGGAACGTCGTCGCAGCCCACCACGCTCAGCTCGCGGGGCACCGCCACGCCGCACGCCGCCGCCGCGTTGAGCGCGGCGTAGGCCATGACGTCGTTCTGGCAGAACAGCGCCGTGGGCGGTGAGGGCTCGGACAGCAGCGCGCGAACCGCGGCGTACGCGACCGCGTAGTCGTAGGAGCCGTCGACCTCGGTGAGCACCGTGCCCCTGGTGTCCTCGGCACGCTGGCGGAAGCCGTGGCCCCGTTGCTCGGCCGTGCTCGCTCCGGCCGGGCCGCGCACCATCGCGATGCGGCGGTGACCGAGAGCCAGCACGTGGTCGGCGGCCAGCCGCCCCGCGGTGACGTTGTCGGCCTCCACCTGGTCGGCGGGGAACCCCTCCAGCGTGCGATGGCACAGCACCAGGGGGATGCCGTGGTCGACGATGCGGTGGGCCAGCGGGTCGTCGGCCACGGCCGAGGTGAAGACGACACCGTCCACGCCCTCGCGCCGCAGCAAGGCCAGTCCCTCCTCCGCGGTCAGTACGTCGGTGACGAGCGTGAGCCGCAGGCCCTGCCCGTGCAGCACGCGCTCCATCGCCTTGATCATCACGGGGTAGAAGGGGTTCGTAAGGTCGCGGATCACCACGCCGATGAGACCGGAGCGAGCGCCCACGAGGCTGCGTGCCGCCTGGCTCGGCTGGAAGTCGTACTTCGCCAGCACCTCCAGCACGCGGCGCCGGGTGCCGGGGGCGACGCTCCCGCCGTTGAGCACGCGGGACACCGTCGACTGGGCGACACCCGCCTCACGAGCGATCTGGACGCTCGTGACCGTCGGGCGCCGCGCCATGTCTCTCACCTCCGGTTTGTGCCGGAGGCCAGGATATGGCCGCCCGGCGGCCCCCGATCACTCCGGCGGCACGCCGAGCCGCTCCGCCCATCCCCGCAGTTCCCGCACGGTCCCCTCGTCGAGCTTCAGCGGGGTGCGCGGGTCGACGTCCTCGGGCAGTACCCGGTCGCGGCCGGGAAGCCTGCCGCCCGCGTCCTCGACCGACGCCGCCAGCCGGTCGAGCCGCTTCGCCGCCGCGGTGGCGTCGCCGGCGAAGCGGGCCGGGTCGAGCGTGAGCAGGACGTGTCCGATGCGCTGTGGGTTCGGGGCGTCGGACTCGGTGAACATGTCGGGCACGTCCGCGGACAGGTTGGGGCCTGCCAGCCCGCCCGCCAGCGACTCCACCAGCAGCGCCAGCGCGAAGCCCTTCGCCCCGCCCAGCGGGGAGAGCATGCCGTGCAACGCCTCCCTCGGGTCGGTCGTCGGCGTGCCGTCCGCCGCGAGCGCCCACCCGTCGGGCAGCTGCGTGCCGCTGCGCGCGTGTGCCGCGATCTTGCCGCGGGCAACCGCGCTCGTGGCCATGTCGATGATCGCGGGCCGGGGCCGGGCAGGGATCCCCGCGGCCAGCGGCGACGTGGACAGCAACGGCTTGGCCCCGCCCCACGGCGGCATCACGGCGGGCCCGTTGGAGAACGCGAGGGTCAGCATGCCCTCGCGGAGCCCGGGAACCGTGTATAGCCCCAGTGCGCCGCAGTGCCCGGAGTCGGCGACGGCGACCGCGCCGATGCCGTACCGCCCGCACCGGGACACGGCGAGCTCGGCCGCCTCCCAGAGCTGCCAGTGCCCGAGCCCGCCGCCACCGGTGGCCGACACGACCGGCCCGGTGTCGTCCACGACCCGCAGCCCGGCGTCAGGGGGATACCCGCCCGCCGCCATGCGCTGCAGGTAGTACGGCAGCCGCATGAGGCCGTGCGAGCCGATGCCCCACACGTCGGCCATCACGATGCAGCGCGCGGACGTCCGCGCCTTCCCGGGATCCATGCCCGCCGCCGTGAGCAAGGCGCTCGCCAGTGCCTCGGCCGACTCCACCGTCCCGGTCACGACCGTGCCTCCTTCGCCGCCCCCACCGCGGATCTCGCCCGCCCGCCGCTGAGCACCGCGTCGATGTCCTGTGCGAGGTTGCGCGCGATGCGCGCCTGGCTCTCGGCGGTGATGCCCGCGATGTGCGGCGTGAGCACCACGTTGTCCAGCTTCTCCAGCCTCCCCGGCTCCGGCGGTTCGCCCGCGCGCACGTCGAGCGCCGCCCCGCCGAGCGCGCCGGACTCCAGCGCGTCGGCGAGCGCGTCCTCGTCCACCACCTCACCGCGCCCGACGTTGACGAACAGGGCCGACGGCCGCATCAGGGCCAGCAGCCCGGCGTTCACCAGCCCGGTGGTGTCCGGGGTGGCGGGCAGGTGGCAGGAGAGCACGTCGGCCCCGGCCACGACCTCCTCCAGCGGGGCAAGCTCGATCCCGGCGCGGGCCAGTTCCGGATGAGCGGGGTCGATGAACGGGTCGTGGGCGAGCACGCGCATGCCCAGCGCACCGGCCAGCTCACCGCAGGCCCTCGCCGTGGCACCGCAGCCGAGCAGGCCCCACGTGCCGCCGCGCAGCTCGCGTCCGGGCGCACGGTTCCACCCGCCCGCCCGGCACTCGGCGTCGAGCCGCACGGTGCCCCGAGCGAGGCTCAACGCCAGGCCGATCGTGTGCTCGGCGACGCTGACCGCGTTCGCGCCGAGCGGTGCCGTCACCACCACGCCCGCCGCGTCGGCGGCGGGCAGGTCGATGTTGTCGAGGCCCACCCCGGCGCGCGCGACGACGGTCAGCCGCTCGCCCGCGGTGAGCAGCGCCCGGTCCACCCGGGTCCGGTTGCGGACCACGAGCGCCCTGCTGCGCCGCACCGCGTCCGTCAGCAGCGCGGGGTCGTTCCAGTACCCCGCCTCCCGCACCACCCGGTAGCGCGTGGCCAGCTCCTCGAAGGCGGCTCCCCAGACGTCCTCGCTCACCAGTACGTCGATCGGCTCACTCATCGGCCGTCTCCCCCGAGCCCAGCAGCCTGCCGCGAGGGTCGAGCACCTTCGCCACCGCCACCGCGTCCTCCCCGCCGTGCCCGTGCGCGATCGCGGAGAGGAGCTGCGCGAGGCCCTGTGCGGCCACCGGGGAGGCGATGCCCTGCCGCGCGCCGGCATCGAGGGCGAGCCGCACGTCCTTCGCGGCCAGCTCCACGCCGAACCGTGCCTCGTAGTCACCCGCGACCAGCCACGGCAGCCGCACCTGCGACTGGAACGAGCTGGCGCCCGTGTCGGCGAGCGCGGCGCTGAACTGCTCCGGCGTGATCCCGGCTGCCCTGGCGAGCACGTAGCCCTCGGCGAGCACGGCGACGTTGGTCATCCCGATGAGGTTCGAGATGAGCTTGAACATCGCGGCGGCGCCCGCGCTCTCGAACTCGTGGGTCGTTTCGCCGATGCGCCCGAACAGCGGGCGCAGCGCGGACACGGCCTCGCCCGGCCCGCCGACGAACAGCGGGATCGCGCCGTTCTCCGCCGCGGCGGGCGTCTTGCCGAGCGCGCAGGTGACGAACGGGTGGCCGTACTCGCCCACCGCCGCGGCCGCCCGATCGACGGTTCCCGGGTCGATGGTGGAGACGTCCACGGCGATCGCGCCTTCGGCGAGCTCGGGGGCAATCCGGGACCACGTGGTGAGCACGTGCTCGGGCATCGGCAGGCTGGTGAACACCACCTCGGCGTCCTTCACGGCCGCCGAGGCCGACCCGGCGGCCACCGCCCCGGCATCCACGCAGCGCCGCACGGCGGCGGGGTCGAGGTCGTGGACATGCACCTCGTATCCGCCCGTGGCGAGCCTGCGGGCGACGGCCCCTCCCATCTTGCCCGCGCCGATGAAACCGAGCTTTCCGAACATCACTTCTCCTTGCCGATCAGATGGTTGGGTGCGGGAGGGTGGCCGGATTCAGCGGCGTCCTCGGCGTCGACGTCGACGCCGACGGGCTCCCACCGGATGAGGGCCAGCACGATGAGGCCGAGTACGGGGGCCGCCGCGACGGCGAAGTACACCCCGGTGCCAAGCGAGGCGCTGAGCGTGGGAAACCACAGCAGCGACAGCATCGAGCCGACCCGCAGCACGGCCTGGCCGAAACCGCCGCCCACCCCGCGCAACGACGTCGGATAGCTCAGGGTGGCCATCGTCATGCCCTGTGCGCCCGGCCCGTAGGAGTGGAAGAACACGAACACGCCGAGCAACAGGCCGGACAGCGCGAGCGGCCAGGTGCCCTCGGGTGTGCCGAGCAGGCCGAGGCAGACGAGTGCCACCAGGCAGATCGCGAAACCGCTGGCCGAGAGCTTCCACGAGCCGAGCCGGTTCGCCAGCCGCACGCCCAGCAGGCCGCCGAGCACGCCGAACACGAGGTTGAACACCAGCGGACCGATGATCGAGGTGAGCCGGTCCTGCTGCAGGAATCCGGAGATGATCACGGGCAGCGCGAAGCCGACCGCGTAGTACTGGATCGACTGGCAGAAGCTGACCGTGGCGGCCAGTATCGTGCGGGCCCGGTAGCGGGGAGTGAACAACCTGCCGAACTCGCCAAGGACGTCGCCAAGCCCCCGGCGTTCCTTCGCGGCCTGCTCCGGTGGTTGCTCGACGTCGACCTCGATCCCATAGGACCGGCGCAGGATTCCGGCGGCGCGGTGCAGGTCCCCCTGGCTGGCGGCCCAGCTCGGGGACTCGTCCATGTACTTGTGCCGCACCAGCATCACGGCCAGCGCCGGCACCGCGCCGAACCCGACGGCCCAGCGCCACAGGTTGTCGTGGGCGTCCTCGGGGATGAGGAAGTACAGCGGCAACAGCACCAGGAAGGCCGATCCGGTGGCGAGGTACCACATCGGCTGCCACAGCGATACCTTGCTTCCCTTGCCGCGCAAGGCGTTGAACTCCGCGATGAACGCGAGCGCCACCGGGAAGTCGATGCCGATGCCGATGCCCATCAGCAGTCTGGCGCCGGTGAGCGTCTCGAAGTTCGGTGCGATCGCGCACGCGATCGCGGCGACCACGAAGAAGAGCATGTCGGCCATGAACAGCTTGTAGCGGCCGAGCCGGTCGACGAGGTAGCCGCCGACCAGCGCTCCCAGCAGCGCGCCGATCATGATGGAGGCGGCGACTGCGCCCTCCTCGAAGGCGGTGAGCTGGAAGCTTTCGGTGATGTCCTTGAGTCCGAACGCGATGGAGGAGAAGTCGTAGGCGTCGATGAAGATGCCGCCGAGCGCGATGAACGTGATCGCGCCGGACTTCCCTCCCTTCGCGCGGCCTGAGTTGATCAGATCGTTGACGTCTTGTTGTGAGCGGATGACGGGCCGGGTGCCCGGCAGCTCTGCCATGACGGCGGTCCTCTCGTGTGGCGGCGTCGGCACCGGAGGTGGTGGACGGTGGGTCAGATGCCCAGAGACAGGTACCTGGTCTCCTCGAACTCCTCCAGTCCAAGCTCGGCTCCCTCGCGGCCGAGCCCGGACTGCTTGCTGCCGCCCATCGGGGCGAAGGCGACACTGGGCAGTGCGTTGTTGATGCCGAGGATCCCGGCGTCGAGCTGCTCGGCCATCCTCCACGTGCGGGAGGAGTCGCGGGTGTAGACGTAGGCGGCCAGGCCCATCTCGGTGCCGTTGGCCTCGGCCACCACCTCGTCCTCGTCGCGGAAGGAGAAGATCCCCGCGGCGGGGCCGAAGACCTCCTCGCGCGCGAGCGCGGTGTCCCTCGGCACGTCCACGAGCAGGGCGGGCGCGGCGAACGAGCCCGACGGCGGCCGCCGTTCCCTGGTGACCAGCTTGGCGCCCGCGGCGAGTGCCTCGTCGACCATGCCGGTCACGGCGGCCACGCGGGCGTCGTCGATGCACGGGCCCAGGTCCGGGACGGGGTTGGCGAGGCCGTCGCCGATCGACATCGCGTCGGCTGCCTCGGCGAAGCGGGTGGTGAACTCCTGGTGCACGTCCGTGTGCACGTAGAAGCGGTTGGCCCCGATGCACGACTGGCCGGTGTTGCGGAACTTGGCGAGCAGCGCGCCCTCCACGGCGGCGTCGAGGTCGGCGTCGGGGAACACGATGAACGGTGCGTTGCCGCCGAGTTCCAGCAGGGGACGGACGACGCGCTCGGATGCCTTCGCCATGATCGACCGGCCCACGCCGGTGGAACCGGTGAACGACACGACCCGCACCTCGGGGTGGCCGAGGTAGGCATCGGTGATCGCGGCCGAAGGGCCGTGCACGAGGTTGACCACGCCGTCGGGAAGGCCCGCCTCGGTCAGGCAGCGCACCAGCTCCGTGGCGGCGAGGGGCGCCTTCTCCGAGACCCTGGCCACCACGGTGCAGCCGGCGGCCAGCGCGGGCGCCAGCTTGCGCGCCTGGATCGAGCACGGGAAGTTCCACGGCGTCAGGCTCGCGACCACGCCCGCGGGCCTGCGGATGGTCAGGTGCCTGCGGTCGGGGGCCTCGTGCGGGCGCACCTCGCCGCTGGGGCGGCGGCACTGCTCGGCGAACCAGCGGAAGTACTCGGCGGAGAAGCGCAGTTCGCCGATCGCCTCCGGGGCTCTCTTGCCCGCCTCCGCGGCGAGCAGGGTGCCGATCTCCTCGGCGCGGCGGGTGATCAGCTCGGCGGCGCGCAGCAGCAGGTCGGCGCGGGCGCGGGCGGGGGTGTGCGACCACGCGCCGAACGCCGTGGCCGCCGCGTCCGCCGCGGCGCGTGCCTGCTCGGGTCCGGCGTAGTCGACCGTGCCGACCACGGAGCCGTCCACGGGATTGCGGATCTCCCGTGGCGTTCCCGCCGTGTGCCATTCGCCGGCGATGAGTGTCGAGGCCACCTGTGGCATCGTCTGTCCTCTCGAGACGGTTGGGGAAACCGGGTCGCCGGGCCGGGCGGGCCCGGCGACCGCGGTGGTTTCGCTCAGGCGCTGGGGTAGAGCCTGGTGAGCACGAACTCGCGGTGGCCGAGCGACTCTGCGCACGTGAGCCTGCCGTTGATCGTGCGGTCGATGACCTCCATCAGCTGGTCACCCGCCGAGGTGAGGTCGTACTCCTGGCGCAGCAGTCCCGAGCAGTCCAGATCGATGTGCTCCGACATCGTCTCGGTGGTGAGCGGGTTGGCGCTGAGCTTGACCACCGGCTCGATCGGGTTGCCGATCACGTTGCCCTGTCCGGTCGGGAACAGGTGGATCACCGCGCCCGCGGCGGCCATGAGCGTCACGCACTCGGCGGCGGCCGACGAGGTGTCCATGAAGTACAGACCGGGCCCGGAGGCCGGAGCCTCGGCCGAGTCGAGCGCGCCGACCACCGGCTTGCTGCCGGTCTTGGCGATGTTGCCCATCGCCTTCTCCTCGATGGTCGACAGGCCACCGCGGATGTTGCCCTGTGTCGGCTGCGAGCCGAGCAGGTTCGCCCCGGTGCGCTCGATCATCTCGATGTAGTTGTCGTAGATCTCCTGGAAGCGGGCACGCACCGAGTCGTTGACGCAGCGCTGCGCGATCAGGTGCTCGCCCCCGGTGAGCTCGCTGGTCTCGCCGAACAGCACGGTGCCGCCCGCATCCACCCAGCGGTCCACGGCCTCGGACGTCGTCGGGCACGAGCCGAGGCCGCTGGTGGTGTCGGACTCGCCGCACTTGATCGACAGCATCACCTCGGGCCGCTGCACGGCTTCCCGCCGCTTCTCGGAGTCGTCGCGCAGGAACTCCGCCGCCGCGCGCGCGGCGCTCTCGATCGTGCGGAGGTCCCCGTGGCGTTCGATGGAGAACGCCCGCACCTTCTTGCCGGTCTTGGCGATGCCGTCGGCGACCTTGTCCGTCCAGTTCGGCTCGATCCCGATCACCACGACAGAGGCGACGTTGGGGTTGCACCCGGTGCCGATGAGCGTGCGGAAGGTCAGGTCGAGGTCGGGGCCGAACTGCAGCCTGCCGTAGGCGTGCGGCAGCGCGAGCGTGCCGGGCACGACGGCGGCGACCGCCTCGGCGGCGGCGTTCGACAGGTCGTCGACGGGCAGGATGATGGTGTGGTTACGGATGCCGACCGCGCCGTTCTCCCGGCGGAACCCGGTCAGGCCACGCTGTTCTGCCACCGCGCGCTCCTCACGTTGTGCACATGGACGTATCCGCCCTTGGGGATGTCGGCGGTCGCGATGCCGACCCGCTGTCCGTACTCGATCACGTCCTGGCCCTCGGCGATGTCCGTGAGCGCCAGTTTGTGCCCCAGCGGCACCGGTTCGAGCAGTTCGATCGTCACGTTCTCCGGACCGCGAAGGTATCCGCCCTCGACCGGACCCGGCTCCAGGTCGCGTACCGCGACCGCCACCAGGTCTCCGTCGTGGTGGGCGAGATAGCCCGGCAAGCCGGTTGCCTGCGCCATGTCTCTCCCTTGGCTAGAGGTCTTACCATTTTCCCGGACGACGGTAACCCGGCGAAGCGTGCCGGACAAGGGGGTCTTCGCGCCTGGATCGCAACAGAGGTAAAGTGGTCTTACCAAAGAGGTCACTTGTGGGGAGCTGGTCGTGGGCACTGACGCGAAGATGTGGACGCCGTTGGACCGGGGCATGGTGTCGGACCGGATCTCCGGGCAGATTCTCGAGGTCATCGCCGATGAGCGGCTGCGTCCGGGTGACCGGCTGCCGCCGGAGCGGGAGCTGGCCGCGTTGCTCGGCGTCAGCAGGCCGTCGCTGCGCGAGGCCCTGCGCTCGCTCAAGGCGCAGGGGCACGTGGAGGTCCGGCACGGGGCAGGCGTCTTCGTGGCCGACCCCGCGACCACGCGGACGCTGCGCCAGGCGATGCTCACTGAGGAGATGAGCCTCGCCGAGCTGTTCGACATGCGGGAGGTGCTGGAACTTCCCGCGGCCGCGTGGGCGGCGAGCAACGGCGACGCCGAGAAGCTCGCCGCGGTCAGGGAGACCTACGAGCGACTCGACGCCGCGACCCGCGAGGACCCGGTCGACTGGAGCAAGCTGCAGGAGCTCGACGCCGCGTTCCACATGCGCATCGTCGAGGCGGCGGGCAACCGGTTCATGATGCGGACGCTCACGGTGCTGCAGGAGATCCTGGCCCGCGGTATGGAGACGACGCTGCGAGTACCTGGCCGGCTGGAGAAGTCCAGGGTCGACCACCGCCGCATCCTCGACGCGCTGCTGGCTGGTGATCAGGCCGCGGCACGGCGTGCGGTGAAGGCGCACATCAACGGCGCGCGCAAGGCGGCCATGTCCAGGCTGCACGACGAGAAGATGGATCCACAAAGGACTGTTCGCGAGAATTAGTTCTTCGTTTTCGCACTTCAGGCAGCGCGCGGGCGACCGACCCGGCTGAGTGAGGCTTGTCACCGCCGAGCTCGGCAGGGTACAACCCTCAGTGGTACGACCTCTTACCACGAGGGAGGATCGGATGACCGCGGTACAACGGGGTTCCGCAAGCTCGGGGCTTCGCTCGCGCTGGCGAACCGTGTCCCGCCAGCTGTACTTCTGGGTTCTCGTCGCGGTGCTCGCCGGCGCGCTGCTCGGGCTGGTGGCGCCGGGCGTCGGCGAGGCGTTCAAACCGGCTGGCGACATCTTCATCAGCCTGATCAAGATGATCATCACGCCCATCGTGTTCGTCACGGTGGTGCTGGGCATCTCCTCGGCGACCAGCCTGCGCAAGGTGGGCAGGGTCGGGGTCAAGGCGCTCGTCTACTTCCAGTGCATGACACTGCTCGCGCTGACGCTCGGGCTGGTGGTGGCCGACGTCTTCCAGCCGGGCGCCGGCCTGGACATCGACCCGGCGACGCTGAGCGGGCAGGAGGTCCCCGCGACCGACGAGACGCCGAGTGGGATGGGCGGCCTGCTGGAGAGCGTTGTGCCGGACAGCGTCGTCGGCGCCTTCGCCGACGGCAACATTCTGCAGGTGCTGGTGTTCGCGATCCTGTTCGGCGTCGCGCTCACCCTGCTCGGCGAGCGCGGCGCGACGCTGCGCACCGGGCTGGAGTCCCTGCAGCACGTCTTCTTCACGATCCTGCGCGTGGTGATGTACTTCGCGCCCGTCGGCGCGTTCGGCGCGGTCGCGTTCACCACCGGCAAGTACGGGGCCGAGACGCTGGGCAGGCTCGGCGCGCTCATGGCCTGCTTCTACGTGACCTGCGTGCTGTTCGTGTTCGGCGTGCTCGCCCTGGTGTTGCGGCTCTGCGGGGTGTCGTTGTGGCGGCTGCTGCGCTACTTCCGGCAGGAGCTGCTCGTGGTGCTCGCGACGACGTCCACGGAAACCGTGCTGCCGCAGTCGATGGAGAAGCTGCGGCGCATGGGTTGCGGGCGGTCGGTGGTCAACCTGACCATCCCGTCCGGGTACTCGTTCAACCTCGACGGCGCCGCGATCTACCTGACCATGACCTCGCTGTTCATCGCGCAGGCCCTGGACATCGACCTCTCGCTGGGCGACCAGATCCTGCTGCTCGGCGTGCTGGTGATCTCGGCGAAGGGCGGCGCGGGCGTGACGGGCGCCGCGCTCGCGGTGCTCGCGGCGACGCTCTCCGCGGTGCACACCATCCCGGTGGCCGGCATCGCACTGATCATCGGCATCGACCGCTTCATGAACGAGGCGCGTGCCCTGACCAACCTGGTCGGCAACCTCGGGGCGACCATCGTGGTCTCCCGGTGGGAGCGCGACTTCGACGTCCAGCAGGCCCGGTCCGTGCTGTCGGGCGCCCAGCCAAGGGAGGTTTGAGCGATGCCCATCGAACTCGTCGCGCTGATCGGTCTGCTGGTGGTCTTCGCGATCACCACCGCGCTCGACGTCAACATGGGGGCGGTGGCGTTCGTCGCCGCGTTCGCGGTCGGCACCCTCGTCGCCGGTGTCCCGGTGGACGAGGTGATCACCGAGGGATTTCCCAGCGAGCTGTTCCTCACCCTGGTCGGTGTCACGTACCTGTTCGCCATCGCCCGCGACAACGGCACGATCACGTGGCTCACCTCCGCGGGAGTGCGGATGGTCCGGGGACGGCTCGTGCTCGTGCCGTGGGTGATGTTCGTGGTGACCGGGCTGCTGGCCATGGCGGGGGCGCCGCTGGTCGCCGTGATCGCCGTGCTCGCGCCCGTGGCGCTGGAGTTCGCGCGCCGCTACGACATCAAGCCGTTGCTGATGGGGCTGATGGTCGTCAACGGAGGCGCGGCCGGTGGCCTCGCACCGAGCAGTGTGCTCGGCAGCCTCAGCAACGCCGTCGTCGAGCGCAACGGCCTCGCGATCGATCCGGTTCTGCTTTTCGCGGGATCGCTGGCCTTCAATCTGGCGCTCGGGGTGGCCGGGTTCGTCCTCTTCGGCGGGCTGCGGCTCGTCGGGGTGAGGACCGCGGTGCCGGAACGCGTCGGTGGTGGCGTGGCGGTGGCCGAGTCCCCGGACGAACCCGAAGCCGAAGCCGAAGCCGATCTGGACCGGCACCGCGTGGCCACCCTCGTCGGCCTGGTCGTGCTCGCCGTCGGCGCGCTAGCGTTCGAGGTGAACATCGGCGTGCTGGCGATGACGGTCGCCGTGGCACTGTCGGTCGCGCGGCCGTCGGTGGGCAGGCAGGCCGTGCACCAGGTCGCGTGGCCGACCGTGTTGCTCGTGTGCGGCACGCTGACCTACGTCAACCTGCTGCAGTCACTCGGCACGCTCGACTACCTCGGCCGTGGGGTCGCCGCCGTGGGTGCGCCGATACTGGGTGCGCTGATCATCTGCGGCATCGGCGCGCTCGGCTCGGCCTTCGCCTCGACGATCGGCATGCTGGGCGCCCTCATCCCGCTGGCGGTGCCGTTGCTGGCCGACAGCACGCTCAGCGCCACGGCGTTGATCACCGCGCTCGCGATCTCGTCGCTGGTGGTGGACGCGAGCCCGCTGTCGTCCACCGGGGCGCTCGTCGTGGCCAACACGCCCGCGCCCCAACGCGACCGCGTCTTCCGGCAGCTGCTGCGCTGGGGCTTCTCGCTCATCGTGATCGCCCCGGTCGTGACCTGCCTGGCGTTCGTGCTGCCGACGTCGTGAGGCAGGTGAGGCGCGGTGGCGACTCGTTCCCATTCACGCGGGTTCGTCGCGACGGCCCGAAATGGTCGCCCTCGCTGTCGAAAGGGACCACCGAGGCGCGTTTCGGCGGTGACGACGTGCTCGCGGCTCCCCCAGTGAGGCGGCCCCAGGTCTCGCGGCTTCGCCGTCGAGTCGGGAGTGGACGTCGCGCGACGCTGGCGCGCAACGGCTCGGTGGAGGCCCTGGGCGCGCTGAGCCAGGCCGGTCGCGAGATCGGCGAGGTTGCTGGCCGCCGCGGCTGAGGCGTCACCGCTGCAGCAGGGCCGTCATCTCCGTGACCTCGGCGCGTTGCCGGTCGACGATGGTCTGGGCGAAGAGCTTCGCCAGCGAGTCGCTGCCATCCCTGAGCTGTGCCTCGGCCAGCTCGACGGCGTTCTCGTGGTGCTCGATCATCGACCGCAGCCACAGCTCGTCGAACTCCGCGCTCCTCGCCTGGTGCAGTCGCTGGAACGCTTCCTCGCTCATCAGGTGCGAATGGTCGTGCCCGCCACCGCTGCCGGTCACTTCCACGTCCTCGCCCCACATCAGAAGCAGATCCATGATCTGCTTCTTCTCGGGGCTCTGGGCCGCTTTGATCCGCTCCGCGAGATCCTTCACCTCCGGATCGGAGGCACGCTCGAGCGCGAGTTCGGCGACCACCTCGGCCTGCGCGTGATGCGCCGCCATCTCCCTGGCGAACTCCAGATCGCTCAGGTTGTGGTCCTGCGTGGCCCCGGTCGCACCGGCGCTGGTCTGCGTCGCCGAGGGCCGGCTCGGGCGCTCGGCGGGCGCCGCGCCCTCCTCGCTGCCGTCGCAGGCGGTGGTGAGCAACAGCACGCCAGCGGAGCAGATGCCAAGGAGTCGCTCGCGCATCAGTTCCGTTCCTCCTGGTCGCGTCTCGATGGCGGAGCCTGGGCGGCACCGGCTCGGGCGCACGGAACCGTACACCACGCCTCGGCGGGCACACAGCGGACTTGACACGGCGGGACGGGCTTGGTTACGTTGCGGTCGATCACAACCGAATATCGCGTTACTAGAGACTCAGAGAACAGTAACCCCTTTCACCCGCGGGGAATACTGTTCTCTTTTTTTGTGCCCGGAATTCCACGGCGAGGTGGTTGCGTTGAGCGGTGTGCGGAGGTGGATGAGCTACCTCTTGCTGTGTGTGTCCGGTGGGATCATCTTCCAGGTCGCCTACATCAGGTTCGTCTTCCTGGAGCCGACCTATCAGGCGCTCGGACTCACCGCGCAGGAATACGGCGGGATCATGTCCGTGTTCGGCGCGGTCGCCGCAGTGATGTATTTCGTCGGCGGCTGGTTCGCCGACCGGTTCTCCCCACGCGCGCTGATCGTGGCGGCGCTGGTGATCACCGGTATCGCCGACCTGGCGCTGACCGTCTCGCCCGGCTACCTCACGACACTGCTCGCGCACATCGCGATGGCGTTCGCGGGAATGGCGCTCTACTGGCCCGCGCTGGTGAAGGCGGTGGGTTCGTTCGGCTCCACCGAGCAACAGGGCAGGCTTTTCGGTTTCCTGGAGGCGATCCGCGGGGTCACCTCGACGGTGATCAGCGCGGTCGGCGTCCTGCTGGTCGGCACCCTGCTCGCTCCCACGGTCGGCGTGCTCGCCCTCATCGCGATCTACGGTGTCCTGTGTCTGGTGCTGGCGGCGCTGATCTGGTTCGCGCTGCGGGGCCAGGCCGACCGCGCCCCCGATGGCGAGCGTTCGGCCCTCTCGCTGCGGCAGCTGGCAGCGGCCGCACGGAACAAGTACACGTGGCTGCTCGGCGGCTCGATCATGCTGATGTACTGCTTCTACACCACGCTCGGCTACTTCTCCCCGTTGCTGCAGCACGACTTCGGCGTCACGGCCGCGCTGGTCGGGGTCCTCGGCGTGGTGCGGACCTACGTCTTCCAGTTCGTGGCAGGCCCGATCGGCGGGGTTGCCGTCGACAAGCTCACCCGGTCGACGCCGCGGTTCCTCCGCCTGGCGTTCGCCGGCGCGACGGTGTGCGTCGCACTGCTGCTCGTACTGCCGGCGACACCCGCGCTGCAGTGGGTCGCGATCACGCTGATGTTCGTGCTGTCGTTCGCGGTGTTCGCCAGCCGTGGGGTTTACTGGGCGAGCGTCACCGAAGCACGCATCCCCGCCGAGCAGCGTGGCGGCGTGATCGGTCTCGCCTCGGGACTCGCCTACCTGCCGGACGCGTTCCTTCCCGGACTCGTCGCCTGGTGGATCGGGGACCCGGCCGCGGGCACCGCCCCGCACGGCGGCTACGGCATGTTGTTCGGCTTCCTCACCGCCGCTGGCGTGCTGGGCATCGTGCTGACCTCGCTGACCCTGTGGGTGCAGCGCCGCGAACGGGCCACCGGACCGCAGCCGAGCGCCACCGCACTGACCTGACCCCCGTAGCCCAAGAAAGGTTCCTCGTTGGACATCCAGGACTTCTCCCTCGAGCTGTTCTCACTGCACGGCCGCAACGCCATCGTCACGGGCGGCAACACCGGTCTCGGTCGCGCGTTCACCGTGGCGCTGGCCAAGGCGGGTGCGAACGTCTTCGCGCCGAGCGTCATCGACGACGGCGGTGAGACCCGGCGCATGGTAGAGGAGGCTGGGTCCCGGCTCGAGACGGTGAAGATCGACCTCACCGAGCCGGGCGCACCCGAACACGTCGTGGCATCCTGTGTGGACACGCTGGGCTCGGTCGACATCCTCGTCAACTCCGCGGGCATCTCGAACCTGGCTCCCGCGGCGGAGTTCGGCCGCGAGCAGTGGGACCCGATGGTGGCGCTGAACCTGACCGCGCCGTTCGAGCTCGGCTGGCGCGCGGGCAGGCGCATGGTGGAGCAGCAGCGCGGCAAGATCATCAACATCGCCTCGCTGTTCTCGTTCCTCGGCGGGCAGCATTCGCCCGCCTACGCGGCGACCAAGCACGGCATCGTGGGATTCACCAAGGCGTACTGCGACGAGCTCGGTGCCCACAACGTCCAGTGCAACGCCATCGCCCCCGGCTACTTCGCCACGCCGATCACCGAGCGGACCCGCTCGAACCCCGTGACCAACCAGCGCGTCCTCGACCACATCCCGGCGGGCCGGTGGGGCGAGCTGGGCGACCTGATGGGCGCGGTGGTCTTCCTGGCCAGCAGGGCCTCGGACTACGTGAACGGGCACGTCCTCACCGTCGACGGCGGCTACCTCACCCGATGAACCCGAACTCGAACGGAGCGCACGACACCATGGACACGACCGCCATCATCGACCGGCTGCGCGAGATCGCGGGCCCCGAGCGGGTCGACACCGACGAGCGGCTGCTGCGCGAGGCCAGCGTCGACCGGTTCAAGAAGTACACCGCCGTCCACGGCATCTACGACGGCCCGTTTCCGATCGCGATCGTGCGAGCGGGCAGTACCGAGCAGGTGGCGGCCGTGCTGGCGTTCGCGAACGCCCACGGCGTGAACATCGTCCCCAGGACCGGCCGTACGGGCACCGAGGGAGGGCTGGAGACCAGCTTCGAACGCACCGTGGTGCTGGACGGGTCCGAAATGGACCAGATCGTGGACGTCGACCCGGTCGACATGCAGGCCACCGCGCAGTGTGGTGTCCCGCTGCGGGTGCTGGAGGAGCGCGTGCGCGAACTCGGGCTCACCACAGGTCACTCGCCGCAGTCCAAGCCGCTCGCGCAAATGGGCGGGCTGGTCGCGACCCGGTCCATCGGCCAGTTCTCGACGCTCTACGGGGGGATCGAGGACATGGTGGTGGGCCTTGAGGCGGTGTTCCCCGACGGCACCGTCAGCCGGATCAAGAACGTGCCTCGCCGCGCCGCTGGCCCGGACATCCGCCACGTCGTGATCGGCAACGAGGGCGCGCTGTGCTTCGTCACCGAGGTCACGGTGAAGCTGTTCAGGTACCAGCCGGAGAACAACCGCTTCCACGGCTACCTGCTCGACGACGTGCGCACCGGCATCGAGATCCTGCGCGAGGTGGTGACCAACGGCTACCGCCCCTCGGTCGCGCGGGTCTACTCCGAGCAGGACGCCGCACAGCACTTCTCGCACTTCGCGGGCGGCAGGTGCGTCGCGGTGTTCCTGGCGGAGGGCCCGGCGCCACTCGCCGACGCGACGAGCACGGAGATCGACCGGATCGTCGGGAAGTACCAACACGAGAAGGTCGATCCCGAGCTGATCCGCGAGTGGTTCGACAACCTGAACTGGGGACCGGACAAGATCCGCGCCGAGCAGGAGGCCATGCTCGCCGAGCAGCGGCTCGGCTACACCACGGAGGTCTCCGCGAACTGGTCGGTGATCGGCGACATCTACGACGCCGTGATCTCCCGGATCACCAAGGAGTACCCGCACGCCGACGACATCACCATGCTCGGAGGGCACTCCTCGCACAGCTACCAGACGGGCACGAACATGTACTTCGTGTACGACTACCGCATCAACTGCGAACCACGAGAGGAGATCACGAAGTACCACATCCCGATCAACGCGATCATCGTCGAGGAGACGCTGGCTCGCGGTGGCTCGATGGTGCACCACCACGGCATCGGCAAGTACCGGGCGCCGTGGACCGAGCAGGAGCACGGTAGCGCATACCCGATCCTGCGCAAGCTGAAGGACGTCTACGATCCCAACGGGATCATGAACCCGGGCACCATCTTCCCCGTCGGAGACCGGTGATGGCGGGGTACCTGCTCGGCATCGACAACGGCTCGCAGAGCACCAAGGTCACCGTGTTCGACGAGCACGGCACCGTGCACGCCCGCGCTCGTGTTCCGTTGCGTCCCAACGACATGCCCCGGCCGGGCGTTGTCGAGCACCCTGACGACGACCTCTGGGACTCGATCTGCGCGGCCACGCGCGCGGCACTGGACGCGTTCGACGGCGAGCCGAGCGAGCTCCTCGGCGTCGGGCTGTGCACGATTCGCTTCTGCCGGGCCATGCTGCGGGCCGACGGTACACTCGCCCAGCCGGTGCTCAGCTGGATGGACGAGCGCGTCTCGCGGCCGTACGAGCACACGAACCCCGACGTCCGCTACGTCACCACCTCGTCGGGTTACATCACCGCGCGGATGACCGGCCGTTTTCGTGACACCGCGGCCAACTACCAGGGTGTGTGGCCGATCGACACCGACACCTGGGCGTGGGTCGCCGATCCCGACGTACCCCGAGACATGCTGTTCGAGCTGGTGTACCCGGGCGAGAAGCTCGGCGCGGTGACGGCGGAGGCGGCCGCGCACACCGGACTGCCGGAAGGGCTTCCGGTGTTCGCCACCGCCAACGACAAGGCGGTCGAAGCTCTCGGCGCGGGGCTCGGCGACGACCGTACGTTGCTGCTGTCACTCGGCACCTACATCGCGGGCATGACCACCGGCTCACACAACGTCCACGACGCCAAGGCGTTCTGGACCAACTTCGCGTGCTGGCCGCGTGAATACCTGTACGAGAGCCACGGAATCCGCCGTGGCATGTGGACGGTCAGCTGGCTGCGGGACCTGCTCGGCGACGAGGAATGGCTCAACGCGGGCGCGGCGAGCGTGCCGGCCGGGTCCGAAGGGCTGGTCGCGGTGCTCGACTGGCTGGCCCCGGTCGAAGCGCCGTTCCGCAGGGGCGCCTTCCTCGGGTTCGACGGCAGGCAGGGCCCTTTCCACATGTACCGCGCCGTGCTCGAGGCCATCGCGCTGACCCTGCACGGCAACGGCAACGCCATGGCCAGGGAGCTGGGTACGGAGTTCGAGCAGGTGCTGGTGTCCGGCGGCGGAGCCGGTTCGGACGTGCTCATGCAGATCGTGGCGGACGCCTTCGACCGGCCCGCGCGGCGCGCCCAGGGCGGGGCGGAGCTCGGTTCGGCGATCTGTGCCGGGGTCGGGCTCGGCCTGTTCGGCGACTTCGACGAGGCCGTGGCGGCGATGGTCAAGCCGGGCACGGAGTTCCGGCCCGACCAGGCCACCCACGAACGCTACCGGCGGCTGTCCGAGGTCTACCGGGAGCTGCCCGGCTACACCGATCCGCTGTTCACGTGGCTGGCCTCGGCTGGGGAGTGAGCCGTCACATCGACCAGACGTCTACATTGGATGAAGCGATGGCGGTGGCGCCCGCGCCCAACGCGGCCAGCACGTCGTCCTTGTCGCACACCAGCCCGCCCGCGATGATCGGCACGTCGGTGTCGGCGCGTAACCACTTGATCACCCGAGGCACGCATCCGGGCAGGATCTCGATGTAGTCGGGCCGGGAGATCGCCAGCTGCCTGCCGAGGTTGTGGTACGAGAACGAGTCGACCAGGAAGAAGCGGTGCACGGCGAGCAGGCCGCGGGCTTTGGCGGCCTTCACGATGCCCGCCTTGCTGCTGAGCACGCCGTCCGCCTTCGTGCGTTCGGCCACGAAGTCGACGGCGATGTCCCGGCCCTCCAGGCCCTCGACCAGATCGACGTTCACCAGCACGGTTTTCCCTGCGGCGCGCAGTCGATCGACGAGCGCTGGCAGGGTCAGGATCGAACCGAAGAGCAGGAAGACCACCGGGGGCTCCAGCTCCGTGACGGCACGGAGCCCGGCCTCGTCCTTCACACTCGCGACCACCGGCTGGTCCAGCAGGAGTTCATGCACAGTTCCACTATGACACAGGTTTCCGGGCGCCCGGCTCGCCGCGGCCGCCACGTCGCAGTGTCCACTTCGGATGCCGAGTCTCGTTGGGCGCCGGGCCGGCCGGTTCAGTCGCCGAGGTCGTGGTGGAGTCGTCGTTCGTGCAGTTCGGCGCCGCCGGGGCCGCGGTCGAGTTGGGTGCGTCCGGTGTCGATCCAGCCGTGGCGGTGGTAGAAGCGCAGGGCGCGTTCGTTGCCGCTGAGAACCCACAGGCCGGCGTGGGCGAAGCCGCAGGATCGGAGCCGGTCGAGTGCTGCGGCGTGGAGCCGGGTGCCGATGCCGCGGCGCCAGACATCGGGGGAGAGGTAGAGCGCGTAGAGGTCGCCGAGCGTGGGGTCGGCGCGGTCGGCCGGTACGAGCGGAGGACCGGTCGCGGCGAAGCCGACGACGGCGCCTGCGGTCGTCGCGACCACCACGCGGGTGTGCGGCGGGCGAGAGGTGAGGACGTCGGACCAGAACTCTTCGCGGTCGGGAACGGACAGGCCCGCCAGGACATCGTCGGCGAGCAGACCACGGTAGGCGGCGCGCCAGGACCGCACCAGCACGCGGGCGATGGCGTGCGCGTCGGCCTGCGTCGCGTCTCGTAGCTCCACCATGTCGACGATGCTTCCATGGGAGCGCCCTGATCCGCGTTTGTCTACCGGCATTTCCGGGTAAGCCCGGGCCCGCCCCGTCAGTCAGCGCCGGAAGGCGGCGATTGCAGTGTTGGAGGACTTCCAGAACGCGCCGCGAGAGTCGTTGCTGCGCATCAGCTGGCAACGAGCCGAACGCGCGGTCGTCGTCCATGCCGAGGGCGAGGTCGACCTCAGCACCGTCGCCGAGTTGGAGTCCGGCCTCGGCGCGGCCCGCGACGCGGCGACGCCGCCTGACCACCTGGTCGCCGATCTGGCCGCCGTCGGCTTCTTCGCCGCCTGCGGGGCCTCCATCCTGCTCGACTACCACTATCAGTGCACGAGGCGAGACACTCCGCTACATGTGGTGGCAGGTCTTCCGGTCGCGCGAACGCTGCAGCTGTGCCATGTTGACGGTGTGCTAACGGTGTTCCCCGCCTTGACCGGCGCAGTGTCCAGGGGGCGCGGGGCCAAGCGGCTGCGTGACGCCCCCGACTGGCCGGTCGATCCACTCGGATCGGTCGAATAGGGCTCCGCCTGGTGGGCATGTGCGCAACGTGAGGGGCGACGCGTTCGAGTCGGGAAACGGCCACGGACCGGTGCTGGCCTGGGACCTCACACCGGGCCGGGCACCTCCCACCGCCGCCGTCCGGCACCGGGCGGCCTCCATCCTCACCGCACTCGCCGAGGACCACCTCCACGCGGTCCAGCTCGTGGTGTCGGAACTCCTCGCCAACGGGCACGATCACGCAGGCGGGGCCCGGGGAGTCCGGCTGTGGCACCAGCGGAACCCGTGCCGGGTCCGGGTGGAGGTCGATGACGCCTCACACCGGCCCCCGGTACTTCGCGCGCCGACGCCACAATCCCTCCGTGGCCGGGGCCTTGTCCTCGTCGACCAGGTCGCGCGCGACTGGGGTTGCACGTCCCGGCCCTACGGCAAGACGGTGTGGGCCGTCATCGACTGCACCGCCTATCCCTGGGCCCGGTGCGCGTGAGCTCGCCCGGCCGCATTTGGTCCGCGTCCGGCTCCCGCTGAAGGAGCGCTTGGAGTGGACGATGGCGACGAGCGGGTGCCGCGCCTTCCGGGGGTGAGCGCCGCACCGAGGCCATCGAGTCCTCTGTGGATGGCTCTGCGGCAGTCGCTGACAGATGGTGGCGTGAAACGGTCCAGCATTCGTTTCACCCTGAGCGGATGACGCCCGTACCGCCCCGGCCCTACGACCATGCCGGTGGCGGGACGCTTCTCCCACGCCGAGAGACCGCTGTGGGCGAGAAACGAGGAACTCATGACCGAGACGGGTGCGACACCGGCGATCATCGCGGCCACCTCCGCCTTGGAGGAGCGGCTCCCGTTCGCCGACACCACGGACCTGGAGGACGCCGAACGCGGGTTCATCGGCGCGCTGCGGCCTGGCCAGGTGTTTGCGGCCGACGGCAGGGTCGTGTGGGACGCCGACGCGTGGGCGTCCGTTCTGGAGCTGGAGCGCCCGGAAACGGTGAACCCGAGCCTGTGGCGGCAGGCCCGGCTCGTCGCTCTGCATGGGCTCTACGAGGTCACTGACGGTGTCTACCAGGTGCGCGGCATGGACCTGTCGAACATGACGCTGATCGAGGGAGATACGGGTGTCATCGTGATCGACCCCTTGGTCTCCACCGAGACCGCGGCGGCCGCGCTCGCCCTCTATCGCGAGCACCGGGGGAACCGCCCGGTGACCGCGGTGATCTACACGCACAGCCACGTCGACCACTTCGGCGGCGTGCGAGGAGTCGTCTCCGGAGAGGACGTGGCGGCAGGCCGGATCCCGGTGCTCGCTCCCGAGGGGTTCGTCGAGCATGCCGTGGCCGAGAACGTCTACGCGGGGCCCGCGATGGCCCGCCGGGCGGCCTACATGTACGGGGCGGCTCTGCCGGTGGGCCCTGCGGGGCAGCTGGGCGCTGGCCTTGGCATGACGGTGTCCACCGGCACGGTCACGCTGATTCCGCCGACACTGGACGTGACGAGGACCGGGCAGGAGGAGGTGCTGGACGGGGTACGGGTCGTCTTCCAGGTCACGCCCGGCACGGAAGCGCCCTCGGAGATGAACTTCCTGTTCCCCGATCTGGGCGCACTGTGCATGGCGGAGAACGCCACCCACACCTTGCACAACCTGCTGACCCTGCGCGGAGCGCTGGTTCGTGACCCGCACGCGTGGGCGCATTACCTCACCGAGGCCGTCGACCTCTTCGCCGACGCCACGAGCGTCGAGTTCGCCTCGCATCATTGGCCGACGTGGGGGCGCGAGCGGGTCGTCGCTCTGCTCACCGAGCAGCGCGATCTCTATGCCTACCTGCACGACCAGACCCTTCGGCTGCTGAACAAGGGCTACGTGGGTGCGGAGATCGCCGAGATGTTCGAGCTGCCACCCGGTTTGGAAAGAGCCTGGCACACCCACGGTTACTACGGGTCGGCCAGCCACAACGCCAAGGCCGTCTACCAGCGGTACATGGGCTGGTTCGACGGCAACCCGGGCCATCTCTGGCCGCACCCGCCCGAGCAGGCGGGCCGCCGCTACGTCGAGGCGATCGGTGGGCCCGAAGCCCTGCTCGAGGTCGCGCGGCGAGCGTTCACCAACGGTGACTATCGGTGGGTCGGCGAGCTCGTCGGGCACCTCGTCTACGCGGATCCCGGGAACACTGCCGCCCGTGAGCTCCAGGCGGCCGCGTTCGAACAGCTAGGTTTCGGCGCCGAGAACGCGACCTGGCGCAACTTCTATCTCGTCGGGGCGGCCGAACTGCGTGGCGACAAGGTCGGAACACCCACGGTGGCGGCTTCGCCGGACGTCCTCGCGCAGCTCAGTCTCGGGCGGCTGTTCGACAGTGTGGCGATTCGGGTGGACGGGCCGCGCGCCGGTGACCTGCGGATCGGTGTCGACTGGACGGTGACCGGCCCGGACGGCGAGCACCAGTACTGGTCCCGGTTGTCCAACGGCGTGCTTTCCCACGGCGACGGTGCGGGCCGCGAGAAGGCCGACGCCGTCGTCCGCGCCGACCGGCAGGGGCTGCTCGCGTTGTTCTCCGGCCAGGCCGGGCCAGACGAGTTGCGGGAGTCCGGTTCGCTGACCATCGAGGGAGCCGCGGACGCCCTCGGCCGGATGCTCGGTGTGCTCGACTCCGCCGATCCCGGGTTCGCCATCGTCACGCCCCGGCCGCGGGAACGCTGACGGCGGGGCGGGCCACCGGTCTGCGTGAATGCCCGGCGAAACACCCTGGTCTGCACTACTTGCGACTACTTGCGCCTCGGGCCCTGCTCCTTGGTTTCGGCCTCCTCCGGAGGCGGGAGCCGATGAACCGAGACGATCTCCAGCCCGAGGCTCTCCAGCAGCGCGATCTGCCTTGGCGAAGGGGTAGCGCGGCGTGGCGCGGGAGATCGCCGCCTGGCTGTACCGGCGCGTCGGGCCGAGCGCCGAAGTCGCACTGGTCCGGGCGTGGATCGCCGTCGCAGACGGGTAGTTCGGCGAGGCCGAGCGGACACTGGCCCAGGTCCACAACGGGCATTCTCGGTTACCGCCCGTCACCGGCGTCGAAGCCAGGCTCCTCAACTCGGTCGTCGCGTCCCGCACGGGCCGGAGGACGGTGGCGATCAAGTCTCTCCACGACGCGCTGCACCTCGCCGAGCCTGTCCGGCTGATCCGGCCGTTCGTGCTGGCCGACCCGTGTGTCGGCCGGCTGATCAACGACCATGCCGGCGGGTTCGGCAGGTTGGAGGCGTTCAGCGCCGAAGTGCGCCATGCGATGTTCGCGGAAGCGCCGGGCAACGGCGGCCGGCTGCTCACGACCCGCGAGTACGACGTGCTCAGTCACCTCGCCTCGCCGGTGTCCTTCGACGAGGTCGCCGCGACCCTGTCGGTGTCGGTGAACACCGTTAAGACCCATGTCCGTGCCATCTACGCCAAGCTCGGGGTCACCAGCAGGAGAGCGGCGGTCAGCGCGGCCAGGGCCCGCGGCCTGGCCTGACCCGATCCGTCCGGGGCGCAAGTCATCCCCGGCGGATGAGGCGCCGCCGCCGTCGGTGGCGCAGCCTGCTGGCGATGTGTGAAGGAGGTGACCGTGACCGCGAAACCCGACGTGCCCGGAAAGCGTCGCTTCCAGCTGAGTCCGGGCCGCGTCATCGCTCTCGTCGTCGCCGTGGTGGTGGTCGTGTTCGTCGTGCAGAACCGCGACACCGTCGACATGCACCTGTTCACCGTCGTCATCACGGGCCCGCTGTGGACGGCGCTGCTCATCGTCGCGGCGCTCGGCGTGCTGACCGGATATCTCCTGACGCGGCGCCGCTGAGGTCACGAGCCGTCAGCTGGCAGCTCCCGCGAGCCCTTGAACAGGAGCGACAGCCTGGCTGGAACGTCAACAAGGCCCGCCTCGTCGAGCGCTCGCCTCAGCGAAGCGGCATGCTCGACGGGCGGCAGGCCAGCCGTGATCACCGTGAGAACACCTCGTTCGAAGGTGAGATCGACGACCTGCCACGACCTCTCGGCGGCCCAGCGCTCCACGACGGGCCGAGCCACCGCGACGGTGCGCTCCTGCTGGACGACGTGGTAGGTGCCGATGCCCAGCGGCACGCTGACCAGCAGGACGAAGCCGGCGATCACGGCGAGCGTGCGGACACCGAGTCGCCCCACCGGCCTGCCCGAGGCTTGGGCGACCGCGCGCACACGGTATCCGAGCAGCACCGCCGTGCCGGTCGCGATGATCGCGGCGACGTTCGTGGCGAACAGCAGCAACGCTCCGCCGGCCTGGCCGTACGCGCCCGACTCGAGGGTCAGGCCCACGACCGACAGCGGCGGGACCAGCGAGATCGCGATCGCGACACCGGGCAGCGTGTCCGACACGTCGGAACGCACGAGGGCGAACGCGCCGACGACGCCCGTCGCGAGCGCGGCGACCAGATCGATGAGGCCGGGGCTCACCCGTCCCGCGACCTGCGAGTTGGAGTCCGCAGTGATCGGGCCCGGCGCCAGCAGGCCGAGGCCGTAGCCGATCGCGATCACCACGAGAGCGCCGCCGACGACGAGGACCACGCTCGCCACGACCTGCTTCCGGACGGCGAGTACCGCGGCGAACGCGGTGCCGAGGATCGGCGTCATGAGCGGAGCGACGATCATCGCGCCGATCACCGTGGCGACGGAGTCGGCGACCACGCCCGCGCCCGCGATGACCGCGGACAGCGCCAGCAACACCCAGAACGCCGACCGCTGTGCCCGCACGCCCAGGAACAGCTTCTCCGCCATCCGGTCGATGTCGGCGTCGGACAGCCCGAGCTGCACACCCGTCTCGATACCCACCCGCGCATCGTCGCGGGCACGGCGGCGTGCTTCATCGTCCGCGGCGGGTGAGGCGGTCACCCTCACCTCGTGCGGGCGAGGATCCGCGCCACCGTCCTGGCCGTCCTGTCGATGCACCGGGAGCGACGGAGGTCGGCGCGTTGCTCAGGAATCCACATTGGGGTAACCCGGCCGCGTGGGCCCGCGCGTCGGCGTGGCTGACGTTCGCGAGCATCCTGCCGACCCTCACGGGGGTGTTCCACGTCATCGTCGGTCTGGTCGCACTACTGCGCGCGGACTACTACGTCTGTGGGAGAACCCTCTGCACCGGGACCGGACGTCGCCTCACCTTCCGGTGGTGATTCGACTCCCGCCACCCGGACCCGGCCGCCGCCCCTCAATGGACACACCCACTGCCGGCCACACCGCGTCTCACCCGGCGGTGACGAGGTGGGCGACGTGGAGCGCCGCCTAGCGTCGCCCGCATGAAGTCGCCGGGACGGGAGCTGATCGCGCGCGGTATGCCGCGAGCGCTGATGCTGCTCGTCGGGGGCGCATCGCTGGTCGTGATCATCGCCGGTCTCAAGATCGGCGCGTGGCTTCTCGGACCCGTCTTCCTGGCCGGGGTCATCGTGATCACGCTGAGCCCGGCGACGGGATGGCTGCGCAGGCACGGTGTCCCGGGCTGGATCTCGACGGCCCTGCTCGTTCTGCTCGTGTACGCGGTGATCGCCGCTCTCGTGCTGGTGGTCATCGTGTCCGTCGCGCAGCTCGCCGCCCTGCTGCCCACCTACGCGGCACGCGCGCACGACCTCGTCACACGACTCACGTCCCTGCTCGACCGGTGGGGCGTGACGCCCGACGACCTCCGCCCTGCCACGACCGGCCTGGACTTCGACCGGCTCATCGGGTACGTGGGGGCCGTGCTGGGCTCGGTGACCAGCATCGGCGCCGGAATCCTGTTCCTGCTGGCGCTACTGCTGTTCCTGAGCATCGAGGTGGCGGTGGCGAACGCCCGCAGGCTCGCCGTCACCGCCGAGCGACCCGGCATCGGCGTGGCGATCACGGAGTTCGTCCGCGGCACCCGCCGCTACATGCTCGTCACCACGGTGTTCGGCCTGATCGTCGCTGTGCTGGATGTCGTCGCTCTGGCGATCATGGGCATACCGTTGCCGGTGCTGTGGGGTGTACTCGCGTTCATCACGAACTACATCCCGAACGTCGGCTTCCTGCTGGGCCTCGCGCCACCCGCGGTGCTGGCGCTGCTCGAGGGGGACTGGCAGTTGATGCTGGCCGTCATCGTGGTGTACAGCGCGTTGAACTTCGTGGTGCAATCGTTGATCCAGCCGAGGTTCGTGGGCAACGCGGTCGGATTGTCGACGATCGCGACTTTCGTCTCCCTTGTGTTCTGGGGATGGATCATCGGACCGGTCGGTGCGATCTTGGCCGTGCCGCTCACGTTGCTGGCGAAGGCGTTGCTCGTGGACGTCGATCCTCGGGCGCGGTGGGTCGACGATCTACTGGCCAGCCGCGCCGTGGTGCTCGACCGCCAGGTGCCCACCGAACAGGAGGTGGCGCGGGAGTCCACGTGAGGCGCCTTGGCCTTCCGTTGCTCGTCCGGCGCTGTGCGAGGCGAACCACCGCCCGGGCAAGTAGCAGCGCTGACATCGGCGTTGCGTGTGATGTCCGGGTTGGACAGACCGGACGCTCGGCTGGCCTCGACGGGGCGACGGTGAACGTCGCCCCGTCGGTCACGTCGACGGTTGACGGCTGCTAGCGGTGCGGTCGGCGGGGTGGGCGGACGGTGAGCAGCACCGCGCCGGTGATGGTCATCGCGGACAGCAGCAGGACGGTCAGGCCGAGTTCGATGAGGAAATCGGTGAACATGGTCAACTCCGGATCTCTCGCTGTGTGGCACGGGCGCGGGAGCGCAGGCTGGTCAGGGTGACCGTGGTGAGGATGAGGACGATCACCGCCAGCGACAGGAGGGTGGGGATCTCGGGCACGGCGGGCCAGATGCCGTGTGCCCAGTGCAGGACGAGCTTGACGCCGATGAACGCGAGGATGAGTGCCAGGCCGTGGTTGAGGTGCGTCAGCTTGGCCAGCACCGCTTGGAGCACGAAGTACAGCGCGCGCAGGCCCAGCAGCGCGAAGGCGTTGGTGGTGAAGACGAGGTAGGGGTCTTCGGTGATGCCGTACACGGCCGGGACGGAGTCGACGGCGAACACCACATCGGTGGCGAAGACCGCGACGACCACGACGGTGAGCGGGGTCAGGGCGCGCCGGCCGCGCTCGGTGACGATCATCCGGGTGCCCTGGTAGTCGTCGGTGACGGGCATCAGCTTGCGCAGCAGGCGCACGGAGCGCATCCGCGAGACGTCGCGTTCGAGGCCGTCGCCGGTGAGCGCCTCGTGCAGGATCTTGATCGCGGAGGCGAACAGGATCGCGCCGAAGACCAGGAAGGCCCAGGTGCCCGCTTGCAGAAGGGCGGCGCCGGCGGCGATGAAGATGCCGCGCAGGACGAGGGCGCCGACAATGCCGTAGAGCAGCACCCTTTGCTGGATCTCGGCGGGCACCGCGAACGCGGCCAGCAGGAGCATGAACACGAACAGGTTGTCCACCGACAGTGACTTCTCCACCACGAATCCGGTGGTGAACTCCAGGGCCTGTCCGCCGCCGAAGGCCAGCCACAGCCCGCCTGCGAACAGCAGCGGCAACGCCAGGTAGAACACCGACCAGCCCGCGGCCTCGCGCATGGACACCTCGTGCGGGCGGCGGGTGACCAGGAAGTCGGCCACCAGCAGCGCCAGCAGCACCGCGATGCTGATCGCCCACAGCAGCGGTGATCCAATCGACTCGAGCGCCGGGGCGGGGGCGGAAACCAGGTGCATCAGGTCCTCCTCGAACACGGGTCACGGTTCGAGGTCTCCTTCACCCGGCAACGGGCGACCCGCCGGGGACATCCCTGGATGTCCGTACTGACCGGCCGGGCCTTTCGGGAAGTACTCCCCTCCCCACCGATTATGGGACAAATCGGGCAAATGTAAAGGACGTCCGGCGTCCCCCGATGGCGTGTCATCGCGGACCGGCGTGGGCCGTCGCTCACCGCAGCCACGACACGGTGGTGTCGCCGGTTCGGGAGTTCGCTCGTCGCGCGGTCGGCCGTCGCAGGGTCACCTCGATCGCGGGCACCTCGCGCCTCAACGCCCGCAACTTCGGTTTCGGTTGCGCCGGCAGGGCTTCCGAGCCGGTCCAGCGTTCCGTGGGCCGGTCTTCGAGGCGGGAACTCACGCGTGCTTCGATGGATTCCGCTCAGGGCGCTGACCACGACCGGCCGCCCGGCCGTCGCTTGTGGAGAGTCCGTTACTCAGTCACGACTCGCGATGGCGAACTCGACACCGGCGCGTTCGGCGACGCCGCGCAGCTGGGCGGCCAGTGGTCCTGGCATCGGGATGCCGGAATGGGCGCGCTCCTCGCGGGCGGTGGCCTCTGGGTCCCCTGGTACGAGCACCGGGCAGTCCGGGTCGAGCGGCGGGGTCTCGTGCAGGAGATCGATGGCGTCGTCGAGGTCGTCCTCGAACACGCCTGCCGCGCGGAAGAACGTGGGGTCCAGCGCGAGGAAGAAGTGCCCGATGTTGTGTGGCGCGTCCGGGTCGTCGCGCTCGCGGATTGCGGGGAACGTGCCGCCGCAGAGGGTGGCGCCGAGGATGTGGGCCATCATGCTGAGGCCGTAGCCCTTGTGGCTCGACATCTCCGGCGTGCCGCCGAGCGGGGTCAGCCCTCCGATGTCGTCCTCCCTGATGATCCGGAGCGCGACCGCCGCGTCCTCGACCGGTTGTCCCTGCTTGTCCAGCACCCAGCCCGGGGGCAGCGGTTTGCGGTGGTAGTCGTAGACCTTCACCTTGTTGACCGCGGCGGTTGTGGTGGCGATGTCGAGCAGGAAGTTCGGGTTGCGACGGGCCGGGGCGGCGAAGGCGAGCGGGTTGGTCGCGAGCCGGGGCACGGCTGATCCGGTGGGTGCGGCGCACGCGAGGTTCGCCGAGCTGGTGACCAGTCCGACCAGTCCTTCGGCCGCCGCCATCTCGGCGTAGTGCCCGGCGGCGCCGAAGTGGTGGGAGTTGACCACCGACACCACGCCGACCGCGCTCTGGCGGGCCTTCTCTATCGCCTTGCGCATCGCGAACTCGCTCGCGGGGTGGCCGATGCCGCCGCAGGCGTCAACGAGCGCCGACGCGGCGTTCTCCCGCACGACCACCGGTCGCGCGCGCAGGTCGATCCGGCCCTCGTTCCGGAGCTTCTCGTACGTCATCAGCATGGACACGCCGTGGGAGTCGGTGCCGGCGAGGTCGGTGCCGACCATGACGCCGGCGGTGGTCTCGGCCAGATCGGTGTCCATGCCCCACGCCGTGAGGACGTCCATGATCAGTCTGCGCACCCGCTCGGCGGGAACTCGCATGGGTACTCCTTGACTTGTCAGGCCGCGGCGGTGTCCGCGCGGATGGCACGGGCGAGATCGTTCTCGCCGAGGTGCTCGAAAACGTCGGCAGCGATGTGGGCTCCGATGTGGAGGCTCGACGTCGCCGCTGGCGACGGGGCGTTGAGCACGTGGATCGCCCGCGCGGTGCGGTCTATGACGAAGTCGTCCACCAGTTCGCCGTCGTCGCGCACCGCCTGCGCGCGCACCCCGCTGCCGTGACGGCGCAGGTCCTCGCCGTTCAGCGTGGGCACGAGCTTGCGGACCTCGCGCACGTAGAGCCGCCACACGAGCGAGCGGGCCATCTCGGTGAGTCCGTAACGCCAGTACCGCCGGGCGAGGCCACGCAGCGCGGGGTCGCGGGCCAGCTGTGCCAGCAGGCGCCGGTCGACGTCGCGCCAGCGGTAGCCCTCGCGCGCGAACGCGGGCACCGCGTTGGGTCCCACGTGGACGGATCCGTCGAGCATCGGGGTCACGTGCACGCCGAGGAAAGGAAGGTCCGGATCGGGCACCGGGTACACGGGGTTGCTCACGACGTCCCTGCGGCCGGGCCGGACCTCCGTGTACTCGCCACGGAACGGCATGATCCGCACGGTGGGGTGGTCGCCGGCCGCGCGGGCCACCACGTCGCTGTGCAGGCCCGCGCAGTTCACGAGCACGCGCGCGCGGACCTCCTCGTCCTCGGTGCGGACCACGGTCCGGTCGCCCTCGCCGGCGAACGACAACGCGGGCGCGTTCGTGCGCAGGGTCGCGCCGAGCCCGGTCAGCTCGCCGGCCAGGGCGCGGCAAACGGCACCGAAGTCGGTCATGGCGGTCTCGGCGATCGCGAGCGCCGCGATCCCGGCGACGTTCGGCTCCCGCTCGGCGATCTCGCGCCGGTCCAGCCGCCGCACGGTGACCCCGTTGGCCTGCCCGCGCTCGGCGAGCAGTTCCAGGCGGGGCAGCTGCTTCTCGGCGGTGGCCACCACGATCTTGCCGGTGCGCCGCACGGGAACGTCCTGCCGCTCGCAATAGCGGATCATCGCCTCGCCACCCGCCCGCGCCAGCCGTGCTTTGAGGCTGCCCGGCCGGTAGTACAGGCCGCTGTGGATGACATTGCTGTTGTGCCCGGACTGGTGCGCTCCCCAGCGGGACTCCTTCTCCAGGACGGTCACGGAGCGGCGCGGGTCGGCGAGCAGGATCGCCCGCGCCGTGGCGAGGCCCAGCACCCCTCCTCCGACTACGACGACATCGACAGCACGGGACATCTCGCGGACCCTCCTCGCTCGCAGCCCACCGCAGTGAAGGCCACCATGCCTGCGCCCACCCGTCTCCCACTCCACCCGAACGGAGACGCCGCGCGCCGCTGTGTTGATCCCACGCAGTGAAGGTGGCCTTCACTGCGTGGCGAACCGCTGCGACTGTATACAGTCGCAGCGTCCGTACACAAGGGGTTAGACTCCGCCGGTGAACCCAGTGGCCAGGACGAACAACAGCGCGAACGTGATCGCCGAGCGCCTGCGCGCGTCGATCCGGCACGGCGAGCTGCTCCCCGGCACCCGCCTCGTCCAGGAGAAACTGGCCGCCGAGCTGGACGTCAGCCGCATCCCCCTGCGTGAGGCGCTGCACACGCTGGCCGCCGAGGGCCTCATCGAGGTGCTGCCCCAGCGCGGCATGCACGTCGCCGAGCTGAGCCGCGCCGACATCGTCGACCTCTTCGAGCTGCGCCTGCAGCTGGAACCACCCCTCGCCGACGAGATCGTGCGCGGCTGCCGCGACCGCGACCTCGACGAGCTGCAGGCACTCGCCGACGAGATGCGCGCACTCGGCGCCGACGCGGCGGGGCGCGCCGTGCTCAACTATCGCTTCCACCGGCGCATCTACGAACTCGCCGAGCGCAAACTCTCCCTGCGCTTCATCGACCAGCTGCTACACCTCGTGGAACCCTACAGCCGCCGCTGGGTCCACTCAGGCCACGAACTGGACCGCATCGACGCCGAGCACACCGCCATGGTCGAGGCGCTGCGCACCCGCGACGCCTCGCTGCTGCGGCGCGTCGTCACCGCCCACGTCGAAGGCGCGCGCGACCACGTCCTCGCACACCACCCGGCGTAGGGCTCAGCGCGGGACGCGGCGACGCGGGCCGGCGCGGTGACTGGATCGAGGATGCCATCGCCGCGCCGGTCACCGTGACCATCGCGGGCTACTCGAGAGGGGTCGCGGCCGACCAGGTGCTCGGGTGCCCGGTGCGGTGCGACGCGGTGGAGCCGGTGCCGCGGCCACGTGTTCGTGCCGAGGGTCCATGACCGGCGGGCTGGCGGCGAGTGGGCCGAGACCTCGACAGGGCGAGGCGTGGACGACGGGTCTTCCGTGGGACGTCGGAATCAGTGCAGCAGCGCCGCCGCCCTGTCGACCGTGGCACGCATCAGCTCGGCGATCCGCTTGATCTCGGGGCGCTTGACACGGCCCACCGGCATCGCCGTGTTGAACGACAGGCGCAGTGCCGAGTGCTCGGCGGGGAAGGCGACCGAGACGGAGGAAACGCCCTCCTCGCTCTCCTCGGACGAGGTCGCGTAGCCGCGCCGCCGGATGCCGGCGAGCTCCCGCTCCAGCGCGGACCTGCTGCGGATCGAGTGCTCGGTCAGCCCCGGCAGCTCCTCGTCGGGATAGAGCTGGTGCAGCCGCTCGGTGGACAGGGACGCGAGCATGGCCTTGCCCGTCGACGTGCAGTTGGCGGGCAGCGAGCGGCCCAGCCGGGACGCGACGCGCACCGCGCGCGGGCTCTCGATGGCGTCGATGAACCGCACCGTGGTGCCGTCGAGGGTGGCGATGTGGACGGTCTCGCCGGTCTCGCCGTTGAGCTCCTCGAGAAACGGCCGCAGTGTCTGCCGCACGTCGAACTGTTGCAGGATCGAGAAGGCGACGCCGGTCAGCGCCGTGCCCGGCACGTACGCCTTCGACCGCCGGTCCTGCCGGATGAAGCCGCGGTAGTGCAGCATCGCCAGCAGCCGGTGGGCCGTCGACGACGCCACGCCCAGATAGTCAGCGACCTCGGTGAGCCGCAGCTCGCTGCGCTCGCCCAGCAGCAGCAGAATCCGCAGCGCGTTGTCGACGGATTCGATCGGGTACTGCGGGCGAGGGCCCACCCCGCCCGCATCGAGCGCAGAAACGTTCTTCACAGCAGAAATCCTAGCCGACCACGCCCCGCGTCGTTTCTCCGCTCACACCACCACCTCGGCGAGCGTCTCGGGGGTGAACAGTTCGTCGGGCTCGTACCGCCGCGGCGCCAGGCCCTGCTCGTGGGAGTAGCGCAGGAATGTCTCCAGCGCCGCGCGGTTCGGCTCGACTCCGTATGGCCACCAATCCTCACCCATCGCGGCGCGCGTGCGCTCCACCTCCGCCCACAGCCACGGCAGTGCGTAGGGCAGGGCCGCCGTCTCGCCGAGCCCGGACAGCGCGATGGCCTTGGCACGCACGCAGGCCTTGACGAGCTCCCGGGCCAGCCACCGGTTCCGCTCGTAGATCTCGCGCCGCAGCACGAGCGTGTGCATGACCGGGAAGATGCCGGTGCGGTGGTGGTAGTCGCGTTCCATCTGTTCCGGGTCGGGGAACAACCGTCGCAGGCCGCCGTGCCCCTCATCGTTGAACGGCCCGGGGTTGCGGGCGCTGTAGACGGCGTCCAGCTCGCCGTCGAGCAGCATCCGCGACAGCGTCTCGCCCTCGCGGATGGGTCGCACCTCGACGCCGGGTGGCAGGTCCAGCGCCAGCTTCTCCTCCCTGCCCGGCGCGTCGAGCCCACCGGTGCGGTAGCGGACCGACTCCACGGGCAGGCCGTGGTGCTCCGCGAGGATTCCGCGCACCCACACCGCGGCGGTGATCTGGTACTCCGGCACGCCCACCGTGCCGCCGGCGAGTGCGGCCGGGTCGGTGAACGGCGAGTCCTGCCGTACGTACACGGCGCTGTGCCGGAACGCGCGCGAGGGGAACACGGGCACGGCAACGAACGGCGCTCCTTGCGAGAGGGTCAGCACGTAGGTCGACAGCGACAGCTCGGCGATGTCGAACTCGCCGAACCTGAGCATCCGGAAGAACGTCTCCTCCACCGGGAGGTCGAGGAAGTTCAGTTCGGCGCCCGCGACGCGGACCTCACCCGTGCGCAGGGGCCACATCCGGTCGTAGCCCTGGCAGGCCATGGTGAACACCGGGGACACGAACGCCGCCTCCTTCAGCCCACTGTGGGCAGTCGCCGCACGAGGTGGTCCCACACCGAGGAAACGGCGCGCTCGTGGTAGATGTGCTCGCGCTTGGCCAGTGACTCCGCTGGCGGCGACCAGGTGGGCCAGCCGCCGCCGGAGTGCGTGAGCAGTTGCTGGGCGCACGCGCGCTCCAGCAGGATCGCGGCAACGGTCGCCTCCTCGACGTCCTCGCCGACCGCGACGATCCCGTGGTTGACGAGGAACACGGCGCGGGCGTCGCCGAGCGTGGCCGCGAGCGCCTTTCCCAGTTCACGCGTGAGCACGAGGTCGGCGGTGTCGGTGAAGCGGGGAACCTGGGGCGGCACGAAGTAGTTCGCGGCGTGGCTGACCGGGCGCAGCGGCTGGCCGGTGGCGGCCAGCGCGACCGCGTGCGGCGGGTGCGTGTGGACGACGGCACCGACGTCGGGCCTGGCGGCCATGATCTCGGTGTGGATGGGGTACTCGCTGTGCCGCGTGCCCTCGCCGCCTCGCACGGCGCCGTCCTCGTCGACGAGGTGCACCCGCTCCGGCGTCACCTCGTCGAGGCCCCACTCCGCCGACTTCAGCCACACGCCCTCGCCGCCGGGGTCACGGGCGGACACGTGACCCCAGATGAGGTCCCCGTGACCCGCGGCGGCAAGGACACGCGACGAAGTGGCCACGATCTCACGGACATCAGCGCACATGTGGTTCGTTCTCCGATCCTCAGTGGACAGTCATGGGTCAGGGCACGCTCGGCAGGACGAAGACGAGCCAGGTCAGTACGGGGGCGGTCACCGCCATCGCGATGCCCCAGCCGAGCATCGTGCGGAACAGGGACGGCCGTTCCGGCTCCGGCGCGTTGGCCAGCGTGAGGGCCCCGACGGACGAGAACGGCGTCGAGTCCACCACCGTGGCCGAGATCGCCAGCGCGACGATCATCGCGGTCGCGCCGACCTGCCCCTGCACGAGGAACGGCACCGCGAGCGGGATGAGCACGCCGAGCAGGCCCGCGCTGGAGCCGAAGGCGGAGGTGACCGCACCGACGAGACACAGCAGGAACGCGGTGAGCAGGGGCACGCCGATGCCCGCGATTCCGTCGCCGACGGCGGCGATCGTGCCGTAGCGCTCCATGGCGGCGACGAGCGTGGTGACACCGCAGATGAGCAGTACCACCGACCACACGATCTTCTTGTCGGCCCTGTCGAAGCGCTTCGGGAACACCGCGTGCAGCGCCACGGCCGCGACGAGCGCGAGGAAACCGATCTCGATGTCGAAGACGAGCGCGCCGACGCCGACCCCGAGCATCACCAGCAACGTGATCGCCTGGTCGGTCCGCAGCGCGGCGGGGCGTGCCGAACCGCTGCGCTCGTTGCTGGTCTGCGCGCCTGCCGTGGACCCAGGCACGTCCCCGGAGCCGCCCGTGGCCGTGGCGGCCGCGCCGCCCTCGGCACGGGCGCCGACGCCCGCGGCGATCGTGGCACTGGCCGTCGCGACGCGCATGTGCCGTTCGCGTAGCAGCGTCCGGCCGCCGAAGCAGAGGTAGATGACCACGGCCAGCACGATGTTGTAGGCGGCGTTGCCGAAGAACAGCGCGGCCGAGGAGACCTGAACGCCGCCCGCTCCCGCCGCCTTCTGCACGATGATCGCGAGCCCGTTCAACGGAGAGAAGTTTCCCAGGCACGACCCGTGCATGACCATCAGCGCCGACATGCGCCGGTCGATCGCGTAGCGATCGCCGAGCCGCAGGCACAGCGGAGCGAGCATGGCAACGCCGGCGGGCCCCAGCGCGCCCGCCGTGGTGGGCACCGCGGAGAACACGAAGACGAGCCACGGCACGAGCGCGGGCCGGTCGCCAAACAGCCACACGGCCCTGTCGATGATCCATTCGATCGTGCCGTTCACCGAGGCGAGGCCGAACAGGTAGGTCACGCCGACGAGCAGGACGAAGAGATCCGCGGGGAAGCCGGCCAGCAGGTCGTCGACGCTTTCGCTCGCGACGAGCGTTCCGATGAGGAACGTCGCGACGAGCGAGAGCGCGCCGATGCTGACAGGCCTGAGCGTGCCGACGATGAACACCAGCACGAGCGCCACGACTCCGATGACGTGGATGGACACAGCAATTCCTCTCCGCGCGCTTCATTGGGCGCGACCACCGAGTGGGGCATCGGGACAACACGAGGACCGGTCTCTGCGATGCAGAATCACTTTCTTTCATTCACTCGTTCGTGTCAACAGTGCCGAGCGAACACAAAGGACGATCACACCGGAACGGACACGTCCCGCCGCAGCCGCGCAAGCTCATGCCGCCACGCCGTCGCCGTGTTGAACGTCGCTCCGAGATCGGGCAGCTCGGCCAGGTCCTCCTCGGGCAGATCGGCGAGCGTCCCGCCCGCGCTCACCACGCGTAGGGAGAGCGCCGCGAGCCGGTCCACGCTGATGGACTGCAGCACGGCCTGCTCGACGCTGCCCCCGGCACTGGTGAGCCCGTGACCGCGCAGGAGCACGACCGGCCGCTTTCCCATCGCCGCCACCATCTCCGCCGCCAGCCGCCGGTTGCGCACCAGCAAGCCCCGCGGGTAGACCGGCACGCCCCCGGCGGCCAGCCGCGTGCCGGGGATGTCGAAGGCTCCGACGATCGGCCGGATCGCCAGTCCCGCGAGGTCGGCCGCGACGACCGACGGCGGGTGCGCGTGCACGACCGCCTCCACGTCGGGTCTGCCGCGCAGGACCTCGGTGTGCAAGGGAAGCTCGTTCGGCGGAGCGTAGCCGCCGTCTAGCTCGCCCGCCGTCCCCGGCTCCCCGTCGAGGTCCACGAGCCGGATGTCGGCGCTGGTGGTGAACGCGAGTCCGCGTTCCTCGGGGCCACGGCAGCGCACGAGCAGTCGCCGCGCGTCAACCCGCAGGCTGATGTGCCCCAGGATCCCGTCGGCGAGGCCGCGCGCGGCGAGCACCCGGCAGGCCTGCGCGATGTGGGTGCGCAGGGGCGCCAGTTCCTCGCTCATGTCACCGCCCCCGTCCTCGCGCTGGGCCGTCGTGCGGACACCAGTTGCCGGACCTCCTCCAGGGACATCGTGCCCGCCGCCTTGCGGCAGACGACGAGTGCACGCGGCCAGCTGACGGTCACGGCACCCGCGAACGTGCCGTCCGGCTCGGCGTAGAGCGCGGCGAACGAGCGCTCCGGGTCGGGGCCCGGCACGAGAACGTGGCCCAGCGCCCCTCCGGTGCGGCCGGTGAGCTGGAGCGTGCGGTCGTACTGGTCGCTCCACACGTACTCGACCGGCTCGTGGACGCGCGGCGCGTCCGGCCGGACGATGTTGTGGGCCACGCAAGCCGCCTGCTCCACGGCGTTGGTCCAGTGCTCGGCGCGGCCGAGCCCGCCCCGCCGGGGATGCGGCACGCGGGCCACGTCGCCGACGGCGTGCACGTGGTCCGCCGCGCGGCTGAACCGGTCGCACACCACGCCGTCGTCGAGGCGCAGGCCGGAGGTACGCAGCCAATCGTCGTTGGGCACGGCGCCGATGCCGACGACCACGGTCGCGGCGGGCAACGGGGTCCCGTCGCCGAGACGCACCACGAGCCCGTCCTCGACCTGCTCGACGCCGTCGACGCCCACCCCGAACCGCCTGGTCACGCCGTGCTCGGCGTGTAGCCGTGCGAACCAGCCGGCCACCGCGGGATCGAGCACCCTGCTCATCGGCGCCGGAGCCGGGTCAACGAGCGTCACGTCGCGCACCCCGAGACCGCGGGCCGTCGCGGCGACCTCGGCGCCGACGAAGCCCGCGCCGATCACCACCAGCGGCCCACCGCGACGCAGGTCGCGCGCCAGCGTCGTGGCGTCGGCGAGCGTGCGCAGGACGTGCAGGCCGGGCGGAGCGCCCCACGGCGACGGCCTGGCCCGCGCGCCCGTCGCGAGGACCACGTCGTCGTAGCGCAGCTGCTCGCCGTCCGCCAGCTCGACCCGGTGGCCCGCGACGTCGAGCCGTGTCGCGGCGCGGCCGAGCAGCAGCCGGATCCCAGCGTCACGGGCCGCGCTCTCCGTCAGCAGCGTGATGTCGTCGCCGGTCGACGTGCCCGCGAGCACGCCCTTGGACAGCGGCGGCTTGTCGTACGGCGCCACGGTTTCCTCGCCGACGAGCACCACGTCGCCGGCGTAGCCCGCGCTCCGCAGCGCCTGTGCCGTGCGCACCCCGCCGACCGAGGAGCCGACGATGACCGTCACCGGGCTCACGGCGTCTCGACCCTCAGCGCGGCGACGGGGCAGCTGCGGGCGGCGTCGCTGATCCGGTCCATTTCGGACCCCGAGACCTCTTTCCTCAGCACCACCACCAGGCCGTCGTCGTCGAGGTCGAACACATCGTCCGCCGCGACGACACAGTTCGCGTAGCCCTGGCACAGGTCCAGATCGGCCTTCACGAGTGCCATGTCGGTTCCTCCTAGTCACGCCTTCACGGCGATGCCGCCGTCGGGATGGATCACGTCTCCAGTGATGCCGCGGGAGCGCTCCGAGGCCAGGAAGACGTAGCTCCACGCGTGGTCGGCGCCGGAGAGCGCGACGCGCAGCGGCACGCGGCCGACCAGCTCGGCCTCCCTGCCCGCGGTGGCGCCGAGGCTGCGCTCGCCGAGCCCGAGGCTGTCGAGTCCGCGCAGGTCGGTGCCGAGCGTGCCGCCCGGTGCCACGCCGTTCACCCTGATCTCGGGAGCGAGCTCGTGCGCGAGCGCGGTCACGAGTCCGCGCACGGCGAACTTCGAGGACACGTACAGCACGCCGCCGCGTCCCGGGTAGTACGCCGAGGTCGACTCGGTGAGCACAACGCTGCCCCCGCCGGCGCGCAACGCGGGCAGCGCCGCCTTGACCGAGTGCAGCTGGCTCTTGACGTTCACGGAGAACATCTCGGCGAAGGCGTCGTCGATCGCGGGGGCGTCGAGCTCGCCGAGGCCCCGGTAGAAGTCGAACACGCCGACGCAGTTGACCAGCACGTCGAGCCCGCCGAACTCCGCGACCGTCCTCGCCACCGCCTCCTCGTTGGCCGCCCTCGTCGTCGCGTCACCCGCGACGACCGGCAGGTCCGGGATCTCGGTGGCAAGCGCCTCGCACTTGGCCTCGTCGCGTTCCAGCACGGCGACCCGCGCGCCCTCGTGCCGGAACGCGTCGACCACGGCCCTGCCGATGCCCGACCCCGCCCCGACGACGAGCGCCCTGCGATCCTCCAGCCAGCCCGTCACGCGTCCTCCTCGGCGTGGCCGAACAGCGGACCGAAGGGCGTGCCGATCATCGCCGAGAACGTCGCGGCGTTCTGCCACGTCAGAGCCTCCAGCTCCAGCGGGCACAGCGCCACCCATTGCCCCGACTTGGGCGCCTCGACCAGCAGCCGGGAGCCGTTGCGCGTCTCCACGCGGCACACCCGGATCTCGGCGAACTCGTTGCCCAGCACGATCTCCTCTCCTTGCCGGTTCTCCCGCAGCTTCCGCAGCTCGGCGGCGGCGAGCGCGGCAGCCTCGGCGTCGTCCTGCTCTCCCGGCCAGCGCGCAGTCATAGGAAGATCGCCAGGTTCTGGGTGCGCAGCACCGCGTCGTCGACGAGGATCGTGCGGCGCGCGAGCAGCCAGCCCTCCCCGTCGGGAGCCCGCCGCAGCAGGTCCTCCCTCCCTGCCGAGACGATGGCGGCCTCCCGCACGTCGCCCCGGCTGCGGTACAGCAGCACCGCCGAGTCCACGACGACGTGCCCGGGGTCCTCGGTGGCGAACGTGCGCACGTTGGTGACGTAGTGCCGCAACCGCGATGGCGGGTCCTCTGTCCACGCGTGCTCGGTGGCGAAGCGCGCGACCCGCCGCGACAGCGAGTACTTGTTCTCGTCGAAGTGCGCCATGCCGGGCGCGGAGTCGTAGCCGGCCCCGAGCGCGGTGCTGACCCGCACCGGCATCAGGTAGTGGATGTCGTCGGTGAGCAGGTCGAGCCACTCGTCGTAGTGCTGGGCGTCGAGCAGGTAGGCCTCCTCGACGAGCCAGTGGTGGGCCTGCAGGTGCCGCTCGTCGGAGAACGGCAGCGAGCGGCCGGTGCGCTGGAGCGCCGGCGCGTGCCCGCCGAGCGCCGACTCCGCCGAGTACGGTCCGCCGTTGCCGGTCGGACGCTGCCGGGCGCGGGCGGAGGTCATGCCGTCACCGCCTTCCCGCCTCGGCCCACGTGGATTCGCTCCGCGGACTCCGCGGGCCGTTCCAGGTAGTCGGCCCAGCGCCGCAGCAGGTGCCGCTGGTTGTACTCGCCGTAGCCGACGTAGGCCTCCCCTGGGCCGGAGAACCGCTCGGGCGGCAGGGGCGGCACGACGGTGGCGTCGTCCTCCAGCAGGCCCATCCTGCTGTTGAGCAGCAGCCGCCTCGCCATCGAGCCTCCGGCCGTGCTCGTCAGCGACACCCAGTTCTCCACGTCGTCCTGCTCGAACATCCCGGTGCTGCCGAAGCACATCAGGTACGCCTTGTAGGACAGCGCCTTGTACTCCTCGGGCGCCTCGGCGTCGACGGCGAACCACGACAGCACCTCGGTCTCGTCGGGCCCCACGGGCTGCCAGGTGCGGATCGAGATGAACGGCAGCACGTCGTCGGAGTCCTCGACCCTCGGCCAGTTGTGGACGAAGCTCAGGTTCGGGAAGACCGAGGCCGCCGAGACCATGAAACCGTCGTGGCCGACGAGGTCGAGCTGTTCCGGCGACCAGACCTGTTTCATCCGCTCGATCATCACGTCCGGGTAGCCGACGTAGCGCAGCCGTTCCTCCAGCGTGCCGGGCGGGAGCTTGTACGTCGTGCCGCCGCCGTTGCCGGCCCAGTAGGTGCAGCCGTCCTTGCGCTTCTCCGCCTTGGGTTCGCGGAACAGGCCGATCTCCACGACGCTCGTGTGGGTCTGCGGCGTGTGGTACATGTCGCCGGCGAAGTTCTCGGCGCCGATCTTCCAGTTCGCCTTGACCCGCCAGCGCTGCGGCCCGCGCAGTTCGATGCCGGACGGCGACTGCCTCGTGTAGTAGTCGAGGTAGAACGTGAAGTCGCCGAGGTAGTCGCGCAGGGGCGGCGCGTCCGGGTCCATGCTGACGAAGATCAGCCCGTTGTAGGTGTCCAGCGCCGGGGCGGGCAGCAGGGTCTGGGATTTCCGCCGGAAACCGGCCTCCCCGCCGTATGCCTCCTTGTGGAACGGGAGCCCGACCAGCCTGCCGTCGTTGCGGTACGACCACCCGTGGTACGGGCAGCGAAAGTGGGAGGCGTTGCCCATCTCCGCGCGGCAGACCTGCATGCCACGGTGCAGGCACATGTTGAACAGCGCTCGCACCTGGTGGTCCTCGCCCCTGGCCACGATGAACGAGTCCTCCAGCACCCTGCGCACCACGTAGTCGCCGGGCTGCGGGATCTCCGACTCATGTCCCACGAACACCCACGCGCGGCTGAACAGACGCTCCCTCTCGAGCCGGAACACCTCCTCGTCGTTGTAGATGTGGGCCGGAATCATGCCCCGCCGCACTTCCTCGAGGAGATGCGACTGATCGTCCATCACGGGCCTCGTTTCTGCTCTACAGAGAGTTGATCTTTTCAGCAGAGAAGAGGATGCCGGGTGGTCCCGGCTGTTGTCAACCGCCGCGATCGCGGGCTACCTTCTTCCTTGCAGAGGCGTTTTCCTCAGAATGGAGGTTGCCCGTATGTCAGTGGTGGACGACCTGATCGCGACCGCCGCGGGCGTCGCCGATCGAGAGTGGCGGCTCACCGTGGGCGGGCACGCGCGCGCGGCCGGCACTGGCGCGACGTACACAGTGGAGTGCCCCGCGACGGAGGAGCCGCTGGCCGAGGCGCCGAACGCGACACCGGAGGACGCCGACGAGGCCGTGCGCTCCGCCGCCGACGCCGCCACCGGCTGGCGAAACGTGCAGCCCCGCGAGCGCGCCGGCAGGCTGCGTGAGCTGGCCGCCGCGATCAGGGCCCACGCGGACGAGCTGGCGCTGCTCGACGCGCTCGACTCCGGCAACCCGGTCACGGCCATGCGCACCGACGTGGGGTGGGGCGCCGACGTCCTGGAGCTGTTCGCCGACTACGCCACGCACCTCGGCGGGGATACGATCCCCGCCAGCGCAGAGAACCTGCATTTCACCCGCAGGGCGCCGTTCGGGGTGGTCGCGCGGATCGTCCCGTTCAACCACCCCGTCATGTTCGCCGCCGCCAAGATCGCGGCTCCGCTGCTGGCTGGCAACACGGTGGTGCTCAAGCCCTCGGAGATCACCCCGCTGTCGGCGCTGCGCCTCGCCGAGATCGCCACCGGGATCCTGCCCGAGGGCACCCTCTCGGTGATCACCGGCGACGGGCCCGCCGCGAGCCAGGCACTCGTGCGACACCCGCTCGTCCGCAGGATCGGCTTCATCGGCAGCGAGCGCGTCGGCCGGATCATCCAGCGCGACGCCGCCGAGTCCGGGGTCAAGGAGGTCAGCCTCGAACTGGGCGGCAAGAACGCGCTCATCGTGTGCCCCGACGCCGACCTCCGGGCCGCGGCGGACGGCATCGTCGGCGGCATGAACTTCGCCTGGTCCGCGGGCCAGTCGTGCGGCTCCACCTCGCGGGTGCTGCTGCACACCGACGTCGCGGACGAGGTACTGGCGCTCGTGCGCGAGCGGATCGGGCGGATCACGATCGGCTCCCCCGTCGACCCCGCCACGCAGATGGGCCCGCTCGCCTCACGCGCGCAGTACGACAAGTCCTGCCGCTACATCGACATCGCCACGACCGAGGGCGCGACGCTGTTCCACGGCGGCGGCAGGCCGGACGGTCTCGACCGCGGCTACTACCTGGAGCCGACGATCTTCACCGGCGTCGACCCCCGCATGCGGATCGCGCGGGAGGAGGTCTTCGGGCCCGTCATGTCCGTGCTCACCTTCACCGACCTCGACGACGCGATCCGAATCGCCAACGGCGTGGACTACGGGCTCACCGCGAGCATCTGGACCCGCGACGTCTCCACCGCGCTCGCCCTCGCCGACCGCGTCGAGGCGGGTTACGTCTGGATCAACGGCTCGTCGCGGCACTTCTGGGGAGTTCCCTTCGGCGGCACCAAGTCCTCCGGGATCGGGCGCGAGGAGAGCGTCGAGGAGCTGCTGAGCTACACCGAACTGAAGGCGGTGAACGTTGTCGTCTGAGTCCTTTCACGGCGCCGACCTCGTCGTCGAGACACTGGCCGCCGAAGGCGTCACCCACGTCTTCGGCCTGCCCGGCACCACGATCATGGAGCTCATCGACGCGCTCGGCAGGCACCCCGTCGTGCGCTACCTTTCCACCCGCCACGAGCAGGTCGCCGGGTTCATGGCCGACGGGTTCTCCCGCGCGGGCGGGGCGCTCGGCGTCTGCCTGGCCTCGCGCGGCCCCGGCGCGGCGAACCTGGCGATCGCGGTGCAGAACGCCCACGACGAGTCCGTCCCGCTGCTCGCCTTGGTCGGGCAGGTGCCGCAGTCGATCAGCCACCGCGGCTCGTTCGAGGACATGAACGTGGTCTCGGCGTTCGCCCCGATGTGCAAGTGGGCCGTGGAGATCACCGAGCCGGACCGGATCCCGGAGTTGCTGCAGCGGGCCGTCCGTGCCGCCGTCAGCGGCAGGCCGGGGCCGGTCGTCGTGTCGCTTCCGCTGGACGTGTTGCAGGCACCGGCGCAGGCAGGCCCCGGCCCCCGCGTCCGCGTGTACCCACCCGCCCCGGACCCGCGGGGCATCGCCGAGGCCGCCGGGCTGCTCGCCGCCGCGGAGCGGCCGGTGATCATCGTGGGCGGCGGAGGCACGGGAGCCCCGGACGCCGTGCTGGCGCTGGCCGAGACGGCGGGGGCACCCGTGGTCAGCACGTGGCTGCGCAAGAACGCGGTGCCCAACAGCCATCCCGCGTTCCTTGGCGCGCTCGGCTACGGCGCGCACGACGTGACCGACCGGATCGTGCGGGAGGCCGACGTCGTCGTCGCGCTCGGCTGCCGGTTCTCCGAGTTCACCACCAAGCGCTGGTCGCTGGTGCCGCCGTCGGCGCGGCTCGTGCACGCCGACGTCGATACTGGGGAGCTGGGCCGGGTGTACCCGCCCTCGGTCGGGCTGGTCTCCGACGCCGGAGCCGCCGCCCGCTCGCTAGCCGAGGCGCTGGGCCCGCTCGTCGCGGACGATCCCGGACGGGCGGAGCGGCGTACCGCACGCAGGGTCGAGCTGCGCAAGGAGTTCGACGAGGTGTCGGCGCCTCCGCCGGAGGCGACACCGGACAAGGGCACGGTCAGCTCCGCCGCGCTGGTCCGGGCCGTGCAGGGCCTCGCCGAGCGCGAGGGAATCGTGCTGGTGCAGGACGTGCACACGTTCGGGCCCTGGGTGGCGCGGCACGTGCACGTCGACCGGCCCCGCAGCTACTACGGCTCGGCGGGTGGCGCGATGGCGTGGGGCTTCCCCGCCGCGATGGGGATGGCGCTGGCCAGGCCGGGCGAGCGGATCGTCACGCTCAGCGGCGACGGCAGCTTCTGGATGGTGGCGCAGGACTTCGAGACGTGCGTGCGCGAGGGCATCGACGTCCTCACGGTCGTGGTCAACAACTTCTCGTACGGCAACACCCGCGACCGGCAGCGGTTCGCCCACGATGAGCGCTACCAGGGAGTGTTCCTAGGCAATCCCGACTTCGCCGAGTACGCGCGGCTCCTCGGCGGGCACGGCATCCGCGTCACGTCCGACGCGGCGCTGCGGCCCGCCGTCGAGGAGGCGCTCGCCACGCCGGGCCCCTGCATCGTCGACATCATCCAGGACCGGATGGAGGGGCTGCCCTACGGGCTCACCCCGCCACGGGCGCGCTGATGAGCACGGCGCTGCCGGTCACCGTGTTCGTTTCGCGCACGGCGCGCGGTCCCGGCGGCGCCGCGCTGACGCGGTGGGCACACGACCTGTGCCGCGACGCGGCCGGTTTCCCCGGCCACCTCGGCGCGCACGTCGGCACGCGGGTCGTGGACGGCACCGTCACCGTCCACATCGGAGTATCGTTCGCGGGCGCGGAGGCGCTGCTGCGCTGGGAGCGCAGCGGCACGCGAGCCCGGCGGCTCGCGGAGGGCGACGAACTCACCCGTGGCGAGCCCGTCGCCCTGCCCCTCGCGGAGTTCGGCCTCGTGGCCGCCGCGAGCGGCCGGCCGGCGCCGTCGCGCCTGCGCTCGGCGGTGCTGATCTGGGCGGCGCTGTTCCCTCCCGCGGCGCTCGTCAACGCCGTGCTGATGCCGCACCTCGACGCCTGGCCCGGCTTCGTGCGCACGCTGCTGCTCACGCTCCTGCTGGTGCCGACCGTCGTCTTCGGCACGCTGCCGCTACTGCAGCGCGCCCTCGCCCGCAGAGGGCGCTGACCGGCGCCGGACGTGCACCGGTGCCGACGAGGTGCTCGTCGATGCCCACCCGTCCGGATCACGATGCGGGACCGTGACCGGCACGGCCACCCGGGTCGAGCCTGGCACATTGATCTGCCACTCGGACTGTCCCGAGCAGAGCCGCCCCCTGGCAGGCCTTTTCGCATGTGGCGCGCCATGGTCTCGGCCTCCGGCCCGTTCGAGCTTGACCTCAACCACGGTTGAGGTGCTGGAGTGGCCGTGTCGAGTGCGTGTGGCCTCGACCGAAAGGACTCTCCGATGGACTCTCCGGCCACCAGCGGTTCCGCAGGTGCCTCACTCGGTGCCGTATCGCGTCTGCCGTCGCGATTGACGCTGCCAGTCGTCTTGGTCGGCGTCGCACTGGTGGCGATGTCGATCTCCGGAACGGCGATCGCATTGCCGAACATCGGCCGAGATCTCACTGCCTCGGGTTCGGCATTGAACTGGGTGGTCGCCGGATACAACCTCGCCTTCGCCGCGATGACGCTCGTTGCGGGCGCAGCGGCAGATCGCGCGGGTCGGCGTCGTGTCTTCATCGTCGCAGCCGCCGTGTTCTCAGCCGGATTCCTGGTCACGGCTTTGGCACCGACGATCCTGGTTCTGGATATCGCTCGAATCGTCTCCGGTATCGGCGGTGCCGGAGTGATGGCCGCGGGCGGAGCGCTGTTGGCGTCGAGCTACGAAGGGGCCGCACGAAATCGGGCCTTCGCGCTCATGGGAACGATGGCCGGAGTCGGCATCGCCGTAGGCCCGACAATGGTTGGCGGACTGATCGCCCTGACCGGGTGGCGCGGCAGCTTCGTGGCGTTCGCGATCGTCGGCACGCTCATCGCATGCGGTGCAGGGCGCCTCCAGGAATCACGCGCAGACCACGGCCGCACCGATTGGATCGGGAGCGTGTTGTTCGTCGCCGCTCTCAGCGCGTTCATGTTCGCGCTTCTCGAAGGGCCGGAAGTCGGCTGGGCGCACCCGACGATCTTGAGTGCGGCTGCCCTCGGCGGGGCAGCGTTCATCGTGTTCGTGGTCACGCAGCGTCGCAGCGATGCTCCTGTGCTGGCGCCCGAACTCGTCTCTGAACGCGGGTTCATGGGGTGGTGTCTGGCGACGTTGACCACCTCGATCGGCTTCCTCGGCGCGCTGGTGTTCTTGCCCACCTACCTGCAGGCTGCTGCCGGGAACACGCCCGCGACCGCGGGGCTGACGATGCTGTTGCTGACAGCGCCGGTGCTGGTCACCCCGCTCTTCGCCGTCACCTTGGTCAATCGCGGCGTCTCTGCGCGGCTACTGATCCTGACCGCGCTGGTGTTCGTCATCACCGGCAACTTCGGTTTGCTACTCCTGGGGCCCGAGAACACGACGGCACTGGTCGCCGTCCCGCTGCTGCTCATCGGGATCGGCATGGGGATCTCGTTCGGTATCACTGATGGTCAGGCGATGTCCCTGGTCCCGGCACGCCTCGTCGGTACAGCCGCCGGTTTCCTCAACACACTCCGCGGAGCGGCAGAAGCTCTCGTGATTGCCGCGTTCAGCGCGATGCTCCTCGGGTTCCTCACCGTCCGGCTCGGTGACTCCGGCCATGCATCCGATGTCGCTGCCGGCCATCTCAGCTCTCCCACCGGCCGGGACTACAGCACCGAGATCGACGCGTTCACGGTCTCCTGGCACTTCACGCAGATCGGCGTCGGCACCGCGTGCCTCCTGCTGTCAGTGGCGGTCGCTGCCCTCCTTCTTGTGCCCTCTCGCGGCCCCATCACCGCGGAAGGTGGCCGTCATGCCCGAGCACCCCGATGAGCTGGCCGCGCTGCCGGCCCGTCACATCGACCCATCCGAACCGCTGACCATCGGCGAGGTGATGCGACGAACGGGGGTATCCGCTTCCGCGTTGCACTTCTACGAACGCAAGGGCTTGATCACCAGCCTGCGAACCTCGTCGAACCAACGCCTCTACGAACGGCACATGCTACGCCGCATCTCGCTGGTCCTGGTCGCCAAACGACTCGGCATACCGCTCGCCGACGTCGCCAGCGTTTTCCGTCGTCTACCCACCGATCATGCGCCCACGCACGAGGATTGGCAGCGCGTCTCCCGCGCTTGGAAGCGTCAACTGGAGGAACGACGCCGACAACTCGAATCGCTCGAGCGGGAACTCACTGGATGCATCGGCTGCGGATGCCTCTCCATGAAAGCCTGCCTTCTCCTCAACCCTGACGACACCCTCCAACCACAGGGGCCCGGGCCGGTGCGCATTCAAAGCCAGCAGCCCGGGATGCGACGTCGGCGGGCGCAGCGACACCGACCATCGCAAGTCGAAGGGTGACGGACCGTTGGCAACACGCGTCGAACTCCCATACTGGGCAGGCCGCATGGAGTTCGCGGAGTTGGAAGTCGATGTTCTCGATGAGGTCGGTGGTGTACCCGACGCGATTTCGGCGGTTTCCGGGGTGGGTGCGGTGTAGATCTCGCGCATGCCGGTGGCGACCAATTCCGGGTGAGAGCCGGGTCCGCGGATCGCCTTCGCCGGGTGGTGACCAACTGACTCGGCGCTGCATGCCGTACGACAGGAGAATGCACGCCTGCTGTGATCAGGCCCGGTTACCGGAGTGCGGGGACGTCGGGTTCGGACAGCAATGCGTCGTCGATGCCGAGTGTGTGGAGCTTGCGGTACAGGGTGTTCCGGCCGATTCCGAGCGCCTCGGCCGCCCTGGATTTGTTGCCCTCGGCCTGACGCAGTGCCGCGATGATCTCGGCTCGTTCGGCGGCCTCCATGCGCGACAGGTTGCGGCGGTTGACCGCCGCCTGCATGCGGGGCGGCAGGTCAGCGGGACTCACGTACCGACCGGGTCTTTCACGAGCGAGCGTCTCGACCACCGACCGCAGCTCCGCGACGTTGCCGGGCCAGTGCCATCTGCGCAACACCTGCATGGAGGGCGCGGAAAGGAGAGGACGCCGATGCGGGGGAAGCTCGCCCACAAGCGCATCGATGATCACCGGTAACTCTGCCTCTCGGTGCGCCAGTGCGGGCAGTTCGGCTCCGGGTGTCGCGCACGCCAGGACGCCGAGGACCGGCCCCGAGCACCTGGTGGGGTCGGCGGTGACGATCAGCCGCGGCTCGGCACCGTCCTGGGCGGTTTCCGTGTGGTCACGCGGCTCTACCGCCCGGGTGCTGACCTCGGCGAGTGCCTTCACCGCATTGACCTGGCTCTCCGCGAGGTCCTCCAGCCTGCGGAGCACGACCGCGCCACCTGAGGCGAGGGCGTCCTTGGCGCGGCGCCGCCAGGAAGGGTCGTGCCCCAGGTCCCCGGCGTCCAACACCAGGGGATCCGGATGTCCGGTTGAGCGCAGCCAGGTCAGGGCGACGTGGAGCTTGCCGGCTCCGCTCGGCCCGGTGACCGACAGAGGTGCGTTGCTCCGGGCGGCCGCACGGTGCAGCCCGGCAACGTACCTGTCTTCGACCGACCGTGCCTGAGAACGCGCGCGGGAGACCGTCTGGTGCCTGCGATCCACGATCTCCACGGCGAAGGCCGGCTCGCCGTCGAGCTCGTCGAGTCGGTGCCCGACCACCTGCGCCTGCAGAACCTGCAGGTCCAGTTCCAGTTCGCACGAGCCCCGCGACCAGTCCTGACCGATCAGCGCCTCCCACAGCAGAGCGTGGTTCTCGACGTTGAGGAACGACAGCCCCGAAACGTTGGTCATCACCGTGTCGCGGTTCAGCACGATGACCGGCCCCCTCGAACGGTACTTCTGGTAGCTGCGACCGAGGGCCATCTCTCGCCGCCCCACTGTGGCGGTCAGGTTGTCGGTGATCTGCCGGGCGCCTTCGCGGGCCATCGCCAGCATCATCGTCTCGGCCGTGTCCGCGGGGGCGGCCAACGACAGCGACCCCATCAGGCGACCGGTGGCCGGGTGCCTGATCGCCGTGCCCGCGCACGCCAGGTCCTCGAGGGCCGCGTTGAAGTGCTCGGGTCCGCGCACGAAGACCGCGTCGCCCTCCTGCATGGGTGTGCCGAGTCCGTTGGTCCCGATCTTCTCCTCGGAGAAGTCGAATCCCTCGGCCGCACACGCGTTGTCGAACCTCGTCCGTTCACTGTGGTCGGCCACACGCCGGGCCACGATCTGGCCGGTTTTGTCGGCCAGGAAGATCGCGGTTCCCATGTCCTGCAACATGGCCATGAGGCGGTCAAGGACCGGACGCGCGGCCCGGTTCAGCTCGCTGTCGAGGTCGAACTCGTTGACGTATCGGAACGCGCTGGACTCCCACACCGCGCCCGCGCCCAAGGAGCGGCGCCAGCTCCGGTCGATCTCGGCGGGCAACCATTCCGGCCGGGTGTCGGTATGCAGCAGGCCGCGTGAGAGCAGGGACTCCTTGGCAGACCGAATGGCGTCTGTCCGGCGTGCCTCGCGATGCGTAGCACTCATCGGGCTCCTCGGGCTCCTCGGACGACTCCGTCCTGTAACCCATACCACAGGGCCGGGCTCTCGTCCCGACGACAGCGAGACCAATTGCCTCCCTATTGATACGTTCCGCGTATCAGTGAATGGGTCGTCACGGTCAGCCGGTCGACCGCGGCCTCTCCTGCGCCCTCTGCCGCGAGTGTTCCAAAACGGAACACCTGCAGCCGTGACGGCGAATCTAACGTCCCTGGTCACAGCCAGCAGGGGCGCGACCGTGAGCGCCCGGACTCCGACTAGGAGTGATCGAGATGACGATCCCCTCGGCCAACTCGCCGGACCCGCTCAAGGATCTGTACACCGACTGGAGCGAGATTCTCGCCGCCACGCCCAACCTCACCACGCGGTTGTTCCGCAGCATCTTCGACGAGTGGCATCAGCCGACCAAGGAACCGGAGGACGTGACCTACGCCGAGGGCACCGTCGGCGGTGTTCTCGGAATCTGGTGCCACCCCGCCGGAGCCGAAGCCGCCAAGGTCCTCCTCTACACCCACGGCGGAGGATTCGCCGTCGGCTCCGCGCAGAGTCACCGCAAGCTCGCCGCCCACGTCGCCAAGGCTGTGGGCGCCACCGCCTTCGTGCTCGACTACCGGAGGGCGCCCGAACACCCGCACCCGGCCGGCCTCGACGACACCGTCTCGGCCTTCCTGGCCTTGGTCGAGCAGGGCATCCGTCCCGGCGACATCACCACCATCGGAGACTCCGCCGGTGGCAATCTCGCCGTCGCCGCCGCCCTGGCGCTGAAGGAGCGCAACCAGCCTCTGCCCGGCAGTGTCGTCGCCTTCTCGCCGTGGCTGGACATGGAAAACGCCGGAGAAACCCTGGCCAGCAACGACGCCACCGATGCTCTGATCAGCGTTCCGCTCCTCGAGGGAATGATCGCCGGCGTCCTGGGCGACCAGACCAGCCCCACGGCTCCGCTGGCGAACCCGCTGTACGGCGACTTCTCGGGTTTCCCCCGGCTCTACATCAACGCCGGTGGCGACGAGGCGCTGCTCGACAACGCAACCCGGCTCGCCCGGATCGCCGATGAAGCGGGCGTCGACGTCACCCTCTCCGTGGTCGCCGGGCAGCAGCACGTCTTCCCCTTCAACGCCGGGCGCACCGCGGCCGCGGACGACGAGATCGCCCGCCTCGCCAAGTGGTACCGCGCCTGAACCGACCGAGCAGCTGATCAAGACCGGAGGAACACCATGAGCACTCAGCACACCGCGGACCACGACGCGATCGTCATCGGCGCCGGTTTCGGCGGGATCTACATGCTGCACAAGCTGCGCAACGAACTCGGCCTTTCGGTCCGGGCCTTCGAGAAGGGCGGCGGGGTCGGTGGCACCTGGTACTTCAACCGGTACCCGGGTGCCAAGTCCGACACCGAGGGGTTCGTCTACCGGTACTCCTTCGACCGGGACCTGCTCCAGGAGTGGGACTGGAACACCCGCTACCTCGACCAGCCGGACATCCTCGCCTACCTGCAGCACGTCGTCGAGCGCTACGACCTCGCCCGTGACATCCAGCTGAACACCGAGGTGACCGGGGCGGTGTTCGACGAGGAGGCCCTGCTGTGGCGGGTGAGCACCGCGGACGGCAGTGAGTTCACCAGCCGGTACCTCGTCAACGCGCTCGGCCTGCTCGCCAAGACCAACATCCCCGCCATCCCCGGGATGGAGAGCTTCGCCGGCCGTACCGTGCACACCAACGCCTGGCCCGATGACCTCGACATCACCGGCAAGCGGGTCGGCGTCATCGGCACCGGATCCACCGGAACCCAGTTCATCGTCGCGGCCGCCAAGATGGTCGGCCACCTGACGGTCTTCCAGCGTTCGCCGCAGTACTGCGTCCCGTCCGGGAACGGGCCGGTCGACCCGGCCGAGGTTGCCGCGACGAAACAGAACTTCGATGCGGTGTGGGAACAGGTGCGCAACTCGGTGACCGCCTTCGGGTTCGAGGAGAGCACCGTGGAGGCCACGTCCGTGTCGGAGGAGGAACGGCAACGGGTGTTCCAGGAGAACTGGGACAAGGGCAACGGCTTCCGCTTCATGTTCGGCACTTTCAGCGACATCGTCACCAGCCCCGAGGCCAATGCCGCGGCGGCTGCCTTCATCCGGTCCAAGATCGCGGAGATCGTCCAGGACCCCGACACCGCCCGCAAGCTCACGCCCACCGGGCTCTACGCCAAGCGCCCACTGTGCAACGAGGGCTACTACGAGACGTTCAACCGTGACAACGTCGAGCTGGTCTCCATCAAGGAGAACCCCATCGAGGAGATCACCCCCACCGGCGTGCGCACCGCGGACGGCGTCGTGCACGAACTCGACGTCCTCGTACTCGCCACCGGCTTCGACGCCGTCGACGGCAACTACCGCAACATGGACCTCCGAGGCCGCGGCGGACGGCACATCAACGAGCACTGGACCGACGGCCCCACCAGCTACCTGGGCGTCTCGAAAGCCGGATTCCCCAACATGTTCATGATCCTCGGGCCGAACGGCCCGTTCACCAACCTCGTGCCGAGCATCGAGGTACAGGTGGACTGGATCAGCGAGCTCGTCGGCCATGCCGAGCGCAACGGTGTCCGGACGGTGGAACCGACCCAGGAGGCCGAGGACCAGTGGACGGCCACCTGCAAGGAGATCGCCGACATGACGCTCTTCCCCAAGGTCGAGTCGTGGATCTTCGGCGCCAACATCCCCGGCAAGAAGCATGCGGTGATGTTCTACATGGGCGGGCTCGCCAACTACCGCACACAGCTCGCCGACGTACGCGACGCCGGGTTCCGGGGCTTGATCCCGAACGAGGAGCGCGAAGGCGCCCTGGCCTGAGCGTCCACGTCGTGCCATGCCCCGCCCGTCCCCGCCACGCGAAAGGTTCTCGATGCGCGCATTCGCCGTCTCCGAGGGCAGCACGAGATTGTCCGATTTGGAGCTTCCCACACCGGCTCCCCAGGACACCGAGGTTCTGCTCCGGGTCACACACTCAGGGGTGTGTCACACCGACACCCACCTCCGCCAGGGCTACTACGACCTGGGCAGTCGCGGCAAGCTCAGCATGGTCGACCGCGGCATTCCCTACCCGTTGGTCATGGGGCACGAGGTCGTCGGCGTCGTCGAGGCTGTGGGGCCGGACGCCGACGCCGAAGTGGGCAGCACCCGGCTCGTCTATCCCTGGATCGGTTGCGGAAAGTGTCCTGCCTGCTTCGACGGGAGAGAGAACGCCTGCCCGCAGGGACGCAACCTGGGCGTCGCTCGTCCCGGAGGCTATGCGCAGAAGATCCTCGTGCCTCATCCCCGCTACCTGCTCGACATCGGCGGCCTGAACCCGAGCTGGGCGGCGACCCTGGCCTGCTCGGGGCTCACCGCCTACGCCGCCACCACCAAGGTGCTGCCCCTCCCGCCCGACGCGCCGGTGGTGGTGATCGGCGTGGGCGGCGTGGGGCTCACCGCGGTCGCCACACTCAAGGCACTGGGACATCGCGAGATCTGCGCGGTGGACAGGGCGGAGGCCAACCTGTCCCTCGCCCGGGAGCTGGGTGCCTCCAGCTCCGTGGTTTCGACGACCGGGAACACGAATCGGGACGTCCTCGCCGCAACCGGAGGACCGGCAGCGGCGGTGATCGACTTCGTCAACGACAACGAGACCGCCACCGCGGCCTTCGACCTGCTCGTGAAGGGGGGCCACATGGTGCAGGTCGGCCTCTTCGGCGGCGAGCTCACGGTCCCGACCGCGTTGCTGGCACTGAAGATGATCACCATCCAGGGGAGCTTCGTCGGCACCCTGGCCGAGCTCACCGAGGTGGTCGAGCTGGCCAAACAAGGCCGGGTCCCACAGATCCCGGTCATCGACGGCAGGTTGGACCTCGATGGCGTCCGGGGCGCGCTCGACCGGCTCGCCGCCGGCGGGGTCCCTGGCCGCATCGTGTTGAAAGGGTCGTGAGATGAGCAGGTACGCAACCGTCGATCCGGCCACCGGTGAGGTGGTCAAGGAGTTCGACACCATGACGGACACCGAGGCGGAGCGAGCCGTGGAGGCCGCGCACGCGGCCTTCTCGAACTGGCGGCGGGTGGACGTTCACACTCGGGCTGCGGTCGTCCAGGCCATCGCCGATGCTCACCGCGACCAGGCCGAGGAGCTCGCCGCATTGATGACGCTCGAGATGGGCAAACCGGTGGCCCAGGCCAGGGGAGAGGTCGAGCTGTCGGCCTCGATCTACGAGTACTACGCCACCAAGGGGCCTGGACTCCTGGCCGACGAGCAGCTCGACATCGCAGGCAGCGGAACGGCGGTCGTGCACACCCGGCCCATCGGTGCCCTCCTCGGGATCATGCCGTGGAACTATCCCTGTTACCAGGTCGCCCGGTTCGTGGCCCCGAACCTCCTCCTCGGCAACACCATTCTGCTCAAGCACGCAGGCAACTGCCCCCAGCAGGCGCTGCGGATCGCCGGCATCGTCACCGGGGCAGGCGGTCCCGACGGCATCTACCAGAACGTCTTCGCGTCCAGCGACCAGGTTGCCGGCATGATCGCGCACCCGCACCTGCGGGGTGTGTCGCTGACCGGCTCGGAGCGTGCCGGTGAAGCCGTGGGCGGAGCCGCCGGGCGCAACCTCAAGAAGAGCGTGCTCGAGCTCGGTGGTTCCGACGCCTTCATCGTGCTGGCTGACGCGGACATCGAGCGGGCTGCTCAGGACGCCGCGACCGGCCGCTTCGCCAACGCGGGACAGGCCTGCACATCGTCCAAGCGCATCATCGTCGAGGGCCCGATCTGGGACAGGTTCCTCGCGGCGTTCCTTGCCCGAGCCCGTGAATGGACGATGGGCGACCCTCGTGAGGAGACAACCAGACTGGGGCCGATGTCGTCGGCATCGGCACGGGCCGATCTCGTCGCCCAGGTCGAGGACGCGGTGTCCAAGGGCGCCACCGTGCACCTCGGGGGTGAGCTGCCCGACGGTCCCGGCGCCTACTTCCCGGCCACTGTCCTCTCCGGCGTCGACCCCTCTATGCGGGCTTACCACGAGGAGGTCTTCGGCCCTGTCGCGGTTCTTCACCGGGCGGGCTCAGCCGAGGAAGCGGTCCGGATCGCGAACGATTCGCCCTACGGGCTCGGCGCGGCCGTGTACGGCGCGGACGAGAGCCGAGCCGCCGACCTCGCCGACCAGCTCGACGTCGGCATGGTCAGCATCAACACCACGGTCAAGAGTGCTCCTGACCTCCCGTTCGGTGGAGTGAAGAACTCAGGCATCGGCCGCGAGCTCGGCAGGTTCGGCCTCGACGAGTTCGCGAACAAGAAGCTGGAGCGGAGACTCTAGCCATCAGCTGGCTTCGCTCCGCTCGCTCGGATCTTCCATCAGTGGGCCAGGGGAAGGTCGGGGTACGACTTCCGACACCAAGTGCCCATGTCGAAAGCTGCCGGGGGAACAGCGAAATCCAGTCGAAGGTGAACCTCTGATGAATTCACATACCCTCATCCTGCTCATCACTCTTGTCTATCTCGGTCTGATGCTCGGCATCGGCCTGTGGGCGAACACCCGCATGAAATCATCGAAGGAATTCTTGGTAGCGGGACAATCGCTCGGCTTCTTCGTGATGGCCATCGCGTCGTTCTCGTCCATCCAGAGCGGCTGGGGCATGGTTGGCGTGACCGGCACAACCGCTAGCTGGGGCCTCGGCGCCCTGATGTTCGCGATAGCCGGCCCGCTGGCCTTCGCCCTCACGTGGTTCATGCTCGGCGGGAAGCTTCGCGCGATAGCCCGTAGGCATCAGGCGTTCAGCATTCCGGACCTGATCCGGGTGCGGTACCAGAACAGATCGGTGACCCTGTGGATGTCGATCGCACTGGTGGTCGGCACGGTCGGTTACATGACCGCGCAGGTCGTCGCCGCGGGCTTCATCACCGCGCTCCTGCTCGGCATCGACTTCGCGACCGCGCTCGTCATCGGCGCAGTCATCGTTGGCTTGTACACGGTTGCCGGCGGCATGCTCGCGGCGGTATGGACCGACCTCGTGCAGGGCCTGCTCATGATCGCTATGTCGGTAGGCGTATTCTTCCTCACCCTCGGCATCGGCGGCGGCTGGACGGCGACCCTCGAAACACTCAACTCGGCGGCGCCCGAGGTGCTTCAGCTCGACGGTGTCCGATCTGGCGCCTGGATCGTCGCCAACACGATGATGATCATCCTCGGCATGATCGGACAGCCGCAGCTCATCCACAAGTTCTTGATGCTGCGCTCCACCAGGGAACTGCGCTGGGGAGCACTGATCGCGTCGGTCGGTTACGGCGCGACGACGTTGTTCTCGCTCGGCCTCGGCCTCGCGGCCCGGGCGGAGATCGTCCAGGGCAGCATGACCGAGCCATCGAATCCGGACGACATCGTGAACAGTTTCCTCAGCCAGTACATGCACCCGGTGGTCACCGCGCTCGCCCTCACGGCGCTGCTTGCCGCCATCATGTCCAGCGCGAGCAGCTTCATCACCATCGGCGCTTCGGCCATGACCCGCGATCTGCTCGGATCGTTCGGTATCACGCTCAACCGAGAACTGAGGTGGAACCGCATCGCCAGCGTGGTCATCGTCGGCCTCAGCGTTTTCGTCGCGCTGTTCCTCGACCAGATCATCTACCTGCTCGGGGCGATCGGCTGGTCCGCGTTCGCCGCAGCCATCCTCGGTCCGATCGTCGTCGGTCTGTACTGGCGGCGCGGCACCGGGACCGGCGCGCTCACCGCGATCATCACCAGCCTGTTGCTGAACGTCGGCCTCACCATTGTGACCAAGGAGGGATGGTGGACCCCGCCGACCGGTTTCTTCAGCGGCCACGCGGTGATCGCGGTCGGAATGGTCGTCTACGTCGCCGTCTCCTACCTCACTCAGAACCGCGCGGATCAAACGCGCTTCGATGCGATCGCGGAACCGGAGGCGCGGCAACAGCCCGTCCAGATCACCCCAGACACGGAGGCCCGGGCGTGAACGACATCCAGCGGAGGATCGAAGTCCTCGTCGCCATTCTGACCGTGCTGGTCATCATCAGCCTGATCGGCATGTTCCTCGACAGTTCAGCCATCATGTTCCTGGCCGCTCCGGTGATCGTCGCGGTACTCCTGTACCTGTCCGTCGCTGAGGTGCCGGCCGGTCCGGACAGAACCGCTGCCGCCGCGGCCATCCACGTGTTCAACCTCGCTCACGCCGCCGTGTGGATCGGGATCCTCGTGACACTGCAGGTCCACGAGGCGACCTTCTGGGGGCTGCCGCCCGCCAGCGGCCTCCTGGTCTACGTGTTCTGGCCGTTCAGCGCGGTCGCGGCAAGCCTTCTCTACGCGTACGTGTCGAAGAGGACAGGCCTGATCGACCGCCTCGAGCAGAGCGAAACCGGTGAACCGGCCGCCGGCGCCGCGCCGGAAGGAGCATGACCGTGAACGCGCGGCAGCTCCTCGCGGGAGCCCGGATCCTCGACTTCACCTGGAGCGTCACCGTACCGGCGATGACCCGCTACCTACGGCCGCCCCTCGCCGTCCCCACGGGAACGGCCGCGCACCACGCCGTGGACGAGCCTTCCGATGCAGGCTGCACAGTCGATCCCGTCCGGTCCGATGAGGACGGTGTGCAGCACGGTCCCCGGCGGAAAGCACGCGGGTTCCTTCACACGATGGATCACCGGCTGCTCCGCTCGAACAGGCCCAGGTGCTCGCGACCGGGCCGGCGACCGATGGCTGACAGCACATCTCCGAGCCACTGAGGGCAGCCGTCATCTCGTGCTACATCCGATGGAGGACATCATGGCTTCACTCATCCGACAGCGCCGCGAGGCGCTGGAGTCGCGGTTCGGAACCTGGCCGGCGTGGTCCCTTCACGACCTGGTGGACCACGCTGCCGAGGCTCATCCCGATCGCGCGGTGGTCATCGACGACGACGATGCGCTGACGTACTCCCAGATGCGGGCCCGGTCGCGCGAGCTTGCCGCCGGTTTCCTGGCTCTCGGTGTGCGAGCCGGGGACCACGTAGGCGTTCTGCTGCCGAACGACCGGCAGCACGTCGCGGTGCGGGTCGCGCTCTCGAGGGTTGGTGCGACGACCGTCAGCCTGAACTACCTGTACCGCGCCCAGGAGCTGGCGTTCGTGCTCCGCGACTCCGGCTGCCGGCTGCTGGTGACGGCTTCGGGTTTTCGGGACCTCGATCACCTGGCGATGCTCGACGAGGTCGCTCCCGGTTGGACCGGGGGCAACCCCAGATCGTTGCCGGATCTGCGTAAGGTGGTGCAGCACGGCGTCGACCATCCGGAACGGACGGGAGTGCCGAACCTCGACGACGTGGCCGCCCTCGGTCGCGAGACCCCGCCTGATCCCGCGGTGGCCGCCCGGAAGGTGCCAGCGGACTCCGTCAGCGACATCCTTTACACCTCCGGCACCACGGGAAAGCCCAAGGGCATCAAGCTCACGCACGACAACATCCTCCGGGCCGCCTACGCGTCCGCCTATTGCCGGGCGTTCGAGGACGGCCGGCGAATGACCTCGGCCTTGCCGCTGTACCACATCTTCGCGTGGACGGAGGGGTTGGTCGCGTCGATGTTCGTCGGCGGAACCCTCATCACGCAACGGACGTTCACCGTCGAATCCACGCTGGCGGCGATCTCCACGCATCGTGCGTCCGACTGGATCTGCGTGCCCACCATGGCCGTCGCCGTCCTCGACGATCCGGCGGCCGCCGAAACGGACTCGTCGTCCCTGAGGAGCATGATGTGCGCCGCTGCGCCTGCTCCCCGATGGTTGTGGGACAAGGCACGCGCGACCTTCTCGTTGACCGAGCTGGTCACCGCCTACGGCTCCACCGAGCTGGCCGGCTCGGTGACGCTGACCCAGCCGGAGGACCCGATCGAGCGCGTGGTCCACACCGTCGGCCGGATCAAGCACGGCGGCGTCGCCGGCCTCGACGGCGGGCCGCTGGCGCGCCTCAAGGTCACCGACCCGCTCACCGGCGAGGACCTCCCGGAAGGGGCGGTGGGCGAGCTTCGCTGGAGGGGCCCCACGGTCACGCCCGGACGCTGGAGCCGCGGCGATGACGCGGCACCCACGGAGGAGTGGCTGGCATCGGGTGACCTCGGCAGGATCCGGGACGACGGATACGTCGAGCTGGTGGGACGTTCGAAGGAGGTCTACAAGTCCGGAGGTGAGCTGGTCATGCCGAGCGAGGTCGAGCAGCTGCTCACCCAGCAACCCGGCGTCAGCCAGGCGTTCGTCGTCGGGGTCCCGGACGAACGGTGGGGCGAGATCGGCTGGGCCTGGATCGTCCCGGAGCCCGGAGCGACCGTGGACGTCCCGGCGGTCATCGAGGCGTGCCGCGAGAAGCTGGCGCGTTTCAAGGTTCCCAAACAGGTGGAGATCGTCACAGTCGAGCAGCTGCCCCAGACGACCACGGGGAAGGTGCAGCGGCACCTCATCGTCGAGCAGATCAAGACCTCACGTGAATCGAGCGCGACGTGACCCGGAAGATCGACAGCCGCGGCCTGACGGTGGAGGAGAGCGCCCTGCGCGACCTCGCCAGGGACTTCTTCGCCGACAAGGTGGCGCCCCTGGTACCCCAGCTCGAGCGGGACCCTTCGGAACTGATCCGGCCGTTGTTCGCGGAGATGGGCCAGCTCGACCTGCTGGGGCCCAACTTCCCCGAGGCGCACGGTGGAGGCGGCGGCCGGCTGAGGACCCGCGCCATCGTGAGCGAGGAGGCGGCCAGGGTCAATGCCGGGCTGGACATCTCGATGTTCGCCGACGTGGCCCTCTTCGCACGGTGCATCGACCGTCTCGGCACTGATGAGCAAAAGCGCACGTACCTGGAACCCGTGCTTCGGGGCGACAAGATCGGCGCGATGGCGATCACGGAGCCGACTGGCGGATCGGACGCCTTGTCGCCAAGGAGCCGGGCCCGGCGGACCGGCAGCGGGTGGGTCCTGGACGCGGCGAAGACATTCATCACCAATGCGCCGATCGCGGACTTCATCGTCCTCATAGCCCGCACCAGCGGCGAGAACCGGCAGCTGCACGGAGGCACGTGGTTCATCCTCGAACGGGGCATGCCCGGTCTGGTGCAGGGTCCCGCGTTCCGAAAGGCGGGGTGGAAAAGTTCGCCGACGGGGGAGGTCACGGCCAGCTCGGTCACCCTCGACGACACGCACGTCCTCGGTGAGCCGGAAGAGGGGTTCCGGTATCTCGTCGACTCGCTCGACAACGAGCGCGTTCTCATCGGGGCTTCGGCGCTCGGGCTCGCCCAGGCCTGCCTCGAACTCTCGGTCCGGTACGCGCGAGAGCGAGTGGTGTTCGGTCAGGCGATCGCGGGCTACCAGCTCATCCAGGACAAGATCGCCACCATGTCGGCGGGAATCGAGCTCGGCCGCACGCTGGTGTACTCCCTGCTGGATCGCATCGACCGCGGCGAGAAGGTCACGCACCAGGCGGCGGTCGCCAAGCTGCACGCCACGGAGCTCGCCGTGCAGTCGGCTCTCGACACCATCCAGATCCTGGGCGGCGCGGCGTACGTCGACGACCATCCGGCGACCCGGTTCCTGCACGACGCCAAGCTTCACGAGATCGGCGGCGGCACCACCGAAATCATGAAGATCATCATCGCCCGCGAGTCGCTCCGCTCGGCGTGAGCGCCGCGCGGCACATCTAGCGCTAGTTGACAAGGAGACCATATGGACCTCGGACATCTCGTCCGGGTGGGAGAGCTCGATCCTGCTCGGCGCGATCGGCCGGCGGTGTCGGTGGGGCCCGACACCGCGACCCACCACGCGCTCGCCATGGCAGCGCGACGGGTGTCCACGGGGCTGCGTGAACTGGGGGCGCGCTCCGGGGACCGCGTCGGAATCCTGATGAAGAACAGCGTGGACTACTGGACCAGCTACCTTGCGATCACCTCGATGGGAGCGATCGCCGTCAGACTCAACTTTCGGCTCACGGTCGACGAGATCCGGTACGCGCTGATCGACTCCGGTTGTGCGATCGTGCTCGCCGACGCAGAGCTCGCTCCCCGGGCGCGAGCAGCGGCCGGCGACGTCAAGCTCGTGGTCCGGGGGACATCAGCGACGGTCAGCGGTCCCACCGTGCCCTGGTCCCTGCTGAGCGATGCCGACCCGGCCGAGCCGCCGGTGCAGCGTGCTGCCGACGAAGCGGCGATGATCATGTACACCTCCGGGACGACGGGCCGTCCGAAGGGCGCCGTGTGGACACATGGGGGCACGATGGCCTTCGCGCTCATGCAGGCGGCCCGCTGGGGCTTCGGTGCGGAGACCGTGTCGCTGGTGACCGGACCCATGTACCACGTCGGCGCGCTCGAGGACCTCTGCCTTCCGGCCGTCCTCATGGGTGGACACGCGGTCGCACTGGAGAGCGGTGGCTTCACCGTCGACCGTGCGGTCGAGAGGGTGGTTTCCGTTGGCGCCACCGACGTGCTCATGTTCCCCTTCATGATCTACGAGCTGCTCGCCCGCCCGGACGCCTTGACGGGGTTGGAGGGTGTGGGGCGCCTGTTCACCGGAGGGGAGCCGCTTCAGGGCTGGGCCGTTGAGGAACTGCGACGTCGGGTGCCTCAGCTCGAGCTCTGGCAGATCTACGGCCTGACCGAGGGGACGCCGATCGTGACGGCCGCGGCGCCGGACGAACTGGCGCTCAACCCGCGGGCGGTGGGGCGCCCCCTCCCCATGGCCGAGGTCTCCCTCCGGGACGCCGATGGGGTCCCTCAGACCACCGGACCGGGCGAGATCTGGACCCGCAGCCCGGCACGCGCCTCGGGCTACTGGCGGAAGCCGAAGGAGAGCGCGGACACCTTCGTGGACGGCTGGTGCAGGACGGGCGATCTCGGGGCGTTCGACGAGCACGGACTGCTGGAGGTCGTCGGGCGGGTGAAGGACATGATCCGCAGCGGGGGCGAGAACATCTATCCGGCCGAACTCGAGGATGTCCTCGCCGGCCACGAGGCGGTCCGCGAGATCGCGGTGATCGGCGTCCCTGATGCCCAGTACACCGAAGCGGTGTGTGCCGTCGTCGTCCTTGAGCCGGGCCGTGACCTCTCTCTCGGCGAGCTGCAGGCGTTCAGCAGGGACCGGCTCGCGTCGTACAAGACCCCGAAGCACCTCAGGGTGGTCGAGGAGCTGCCGCGGACGGCTTCGGGGAAGGTACAGAAGTTCCGTCTCCGCGAGATGGCGCTGGCGAAGGGTGCCGCGCGGTGAACCACGGGGACTCGCGCTCTCACCTGGCGTTCGGGACGTACGCGGAGGGCCTCCGGTGGGTGGGGCGCTCCACGCCTGTCCGCCCGTGCTCAGATCCGGTCAATCACGCGCAGGTGAAGGCCTACGCCGCCCTGGTGCGCGACGGAAACCCCTCGTACTGGGACGAACAATGGGCGTCGGACACCTGGGGGGACGTCCTGAGCCCACCGGGGATGTTGATGGTCTGGTCCTGGCCCCTCGCTTGGGTACCCGATCACGTCGCCACCTACCCGCCGATGCTGGCGCCTCTGGTTCCCCTACCCGGCGATCGCGTCGTCAACGCATCGTCGCGAACGTGCTTCGGGCCGCTGATCCGGGTGGGCGACCGGTTGACGGTCGAGGAGACCGTGAAGGCGGTGAGTCCCGAGCGCCGCACGGCCCTCGGTCCGGGGCATTTCATCACCACCGAGGCGACGTATCGCCTCCCCGACGGCACCCCCGTGGCCACCCACGTCAACACGATGCTCCGCTACACCGTGGACTCGACAGGAGAGGGGTCTGCCCACCGGACGCCCGCTCCGGCGCCGGAGGACACGCCCGCGGTGGTCGCCGACCCCCGGCGCCCGCGCGTCGGTGGGCTGATCCCGGGCATCAAGCTGGACGTGACTTTGGAGACCTGTGTGCAGTGCGTCGCCGCGACGCGCGACTTCCTGCCGGCTCACTACGACGCCGACTACGCGCGAGCCAGCGGTGCGCCACAGCCGTTCATCAACACCATGTTCATCCACGGCTTCATCGATCGGGCGGGCACCGATTGGGCGGGTCCACTGAGCCGGGTCGTCCGCCGGGAGGTGCGGTTCCACAGTCCCGCGTTCGCGGGCGCGGAGCTGCATGCGTCGGGCCGTGTCGTCGAGGTCGAGGCCGGAGGGTCCTCAGATGTAGTCGTCGGTCTGGAGATCGTCGTGAGGAGCGGCGATCGCCTCGCCGCATCAGCGCGGTGCGATCTTCAGATCGGTGCGGCAGCGCGGTACCCCGACAGCAACGAAAGGTAAGTACATGCTTGTCTTCGAGGACATCGGGTACGAGGTGGCGGATGCGACCGCGATCATCACCGTTGATCGCCCGGAACGGCGCAACTCGTTCCGTGCCATCACGGCCGAGAAGCGTCCACCGCGGTTCGCCCGGTGAAGATGCGGAACAGTGATGACCGACAAGGAGTGTTGTCCGATGTCCGAGAGCACGATCGAAGTCGAGGAGCACGAAGGCGTGGCCACCGTCTGGCTGGCCCGCCCGGATGCCTTGAACACGATCAACAAGGCCGTGGCCAAGGACCTCCGCGCCACCGGCTACCGGCTGGCCGCCAAGCGGGACCTCCGGGCCGTCGTGATCAGGGGCCGCGGCTCCTGCTTCAGCGCGGGCGGAGATGTCACGATGTTCAGCGACCATATGGATGACATCGCCACCTATATGCTGGACGTGATCCCCGACTTCCACGAGTTCCTCCTCACGCTGCGCGGCCTGTCCGCGTCCACGGTGGCCGCAGTCCACGGGGTCGCCGCCGGTGGAGGCCTTTCTCTCGCGTTGGCGTGCGACTTCGTCGTGGCCGAGTCGGGCGCCCGCTTCGCCACCGCCTACCGCAAGCTCGGCGCCACCGCCGATGGTGGAATCACCCACTCCCTCACCCACCTGGTCGGACCTCGTCGAGCGCTGGACCTGATGCTTCGCAGCGACGGGATCGGCGCGGAGGAAGCGGTCGCGATAGGACTGATCAACCGGCACGTCCCGGCCGCGGACTTCGACGCGGAGCTGTCCTCCCTCGTCTCGTCCTTGGTGGTGACGTCGCCGCTCGTGGTGCGAGAGGTGAGGAATCTCGTCCACGGCGCGGTGTCCAGCACCTTCGCAGCCCAGTTGCGGGCCGAGACGTCGAGCTTCGTGAGGAGCGCCGAGACGATGGACTTCCGTGAAGGTGTTGCCGCCTTCATGGACAAGCGCACACCGGTGTTCGTGGGGCGATGAAAGGCGGAGAAGTGGGAGCTTTTGCGAACAAGACGGTCTTCCTGACCGGCGGCAGTCGGGGAATCGGCCGCGCCATGGCCGTTCGCCTGGCCTCGGAGGGCGCCAACATCGTGGTGGCCGCCAAGACGGTCGAGGACTCGGACGCCTTGCCGGGGACGATCTACACGGTTGCCCGGGAGATTCGCGCGGCAGGCGGCGAAGCCTTGCCGCTGCGGCTGGACATCCGCGACGACGAGGGGGTGAGAAAAGCTGTCGCCGCCGCGGTCGCCGAGTTCGGACGCCTGGACATCGTCATCAACAACGCCAGTGCGATCAGCCCCACGGGACTGCTCGACACGCCGCTGCGGCGCTACGACCTCCTGATGGACGTCAACACCCGGGGGACCTACAGCGTGCTGTTCCACGCACTGCCGCATCTGCTGCAGGGGGACAACCCGCACGTCCTGACATTGTCGCCCCCGCTGCCGACGACCGGCGTGTGGCTGGGCCGCTATCTCGCCTACGCGCTGTCGAAGTACGGCATGACCCAGTGCGCGCTGGGCGTGGCGGCCGAGTTCAAAGACCAAGGCTTGGCCTCGAACACGTTGTGGCCGCGCACGATGATCTCGACCGATGCGGTCCGGGTCCACTACCCCGAGGACTTCGCTACGGGCCGGCACCCGGACATCATGGCCGAGGCTGCGGCGCGCATACTCGCCAAGCCGAGCGGCGAGTTCAGCGGGCACACGCTCATCGACGAGGACTTCCTGCGCCAAGAAGGCATCACCGACTTCGACCGGTATGCCATCACGCCGGCAGCCCGCCTCAGCGCGGACATCCTCCTCGAGTGAGCGCTGCCCCCACACACCGGCCCCGGGAGCATGCGCACGTTCGGAGAAGAGCAGGGATGGACACGATCAACATCAGTGGCAAAGCCGCGATCATCGGCGTGGGCAACACCGCGTACACGCGCGGCACAGACCGCACCGAGACCGAGCAGTGCCTCGGCGCGGCGATCGCCGCGTGCCGGGACGCCGAGATCGACCCCGCCGGCGTCGACGGTGTCGTCATGGGCTGGCGAGACCAACCCAGCAACGAGGACTTCATCAACGCTCTCGGCATCAGAGACCTGAAGTACCACGCGCACGTCCACATCGGTGGCGCCTCGCCAACTGCCGCTGTCTTCAACGCCGCGATGGCAGTGGCGACCGGCGTCGCGAGCCGGGTCATCGTCGTGGCGGGATGGAACGCGTTCAGCGGTCCGAGCCGACTCAGCCAGCTCTCCGACCGGCCGACGGTCGTGAACGTCCCGGGCAAGGCGTTACGAGAGAACCTGGAAGCACCGCTCGGTCTGCTGGCGCCCATGCAGTGGTACAGCTTCCACGCCAACCGATGGATCCACGACTACCACATCGACCGGGATGCGATGGCGACCGTGGCCCTCACCGCGCGGGCCCACGCGCACCTCAACCCGAAGGCGTACATGCGGGACCGCCCGATGACGCGAGACGACTACTACGCCAGTCAGATGCTCGTCGAGCCGTTCCGGAAGCTCGACGTATCGCTGGAGACCGATGGCGCCGCTGCCGTGCTCGTCTCGTCGGCGGTTTCGGCGGAGTCCAGCCGCAGCCCGATCTACATCGCCGGTGGTGCCGAGGGACACGCGGACTCACCCGACGACCTGCTCAACCGACCCGACCTGCTTGACATGGGAATCGGTCGCGCGGCCCCCCGTGCGTTCGAGATGGCCGGCGTCCGGCCTGAGGACTTCGACTTCGCCGAACTCTATGACTGCTTCAGCTTCATCGTGCTCCGCCAGCTCGAGGAGATGGGTTTTTGTGATCGAGGCGAGTCCCCCGACTTCGTGAAGGACGGTCGCATCGCCCTCGGAGGCGAACTCCCGGTGAACACCCACGGTGGGCTGATGTCGGAGGCGCACGTCCTGGGGATCAACCACGTTGTCGAGGCGGTGTGGCAGCTGCGTGGGGAGGCCGGTGAACGGCAGGTCGCCGGTGCGGAACTCGGCCTCGTCACCGGCTACGGCGATTTCGGTGACGGTTCGGCACTCGTGCTGCACAACTGAGAGGTAGAAGTATGAACCGGATTCCGGCCTCCACGATCGAACAGGAGGCCGCTGGCCTCCCGTTGCCGCTGAACGGCGAGGATCCGCTCTTCGCGCCCCATCTGCGGGCCCTGGCGCACGGCGAGCTCCTCGTCCGGCAGTGCATGAGCTGCAGGACCAAGCAGTGGCCTCCCCGGCCGTTCTGCCGCCACTGCCAGTCGGAGGACTTCAGCTGGATCCAGGCACCGGGAGCGGGGACGATCGCGAGCTTCTCGATCGCCTACCGCGCCTTCCACCCGAGCTACGTCGACCACCTGCCGGCCGCGACAGCGCTGGTCGATGTCGAGCCGGGCATCCGGATCGCGGGCCGCTGGGTCGGAGAACTCGACGAGCTGGAGATCGGCGCCAACGCCCGGCTTGTCGTCGACGACTGGGCTGAGCATGGCGTCTCCGCGGCTTGGTCGAGAGTGGAGGGCCAGTAGGACCACCGCACGGGCTATCCGGAACGCTCTCCGACGTGCCTCAGGAAGTCGACGATGATCACGCAGATCCGTTCGGGGTCCTCGAACATCGGATAGTGACCGATACCGTCGATCGTGAGCTTCTTACCGTCGGGTCTCCGACTGCGCTTACCTGAGCATTGCCATGCATCCAGCGCAGTTCCTGAGGTCGACCTGGATGCCGCGACGGTCGACATCGAGTGGACCCTCATCCGGGTGCGAGGCGAGGGCCTGCGGCGTATGCCCCCGAAGTCCGACAGCGGTGAGAGGGACGTTGCCGCTGCCGCCGTTCGCGGTCGACATGCTGCGTCGTCGTCGGCGTCTTGCCTTGCTGGATCGGGACCTGCGTCCGGGTAGCGTCGTCCCCAGTGTTTCCAGACGCGCTCGGTGGTGGCGTGATCCGAGCAACACCCGGCGGGACCTGCGCACAGCTCGAGGCACGGACGGCTTCGCCTGGGTGACCTCACATGTCTTCCGCAAGACGTGCGCGACCATCCTGGATGAGGCCCGCTTCACACCTCGACAAATTGCCGATCAGCTCGGGCACGCCCGGCCGTCGCTGACCCAAGACGTGTACGTCGGGCGCAAAGTCGCGAACCCAGCGACAGCCGACGCGCTGCAAGAGGGACTAGATACGTAGTCAGCAACGAAAAGGTTGGGTTCTGGTTGACCGCGATCTTGAAAGCAGAAACCCCAGGTGCTCTGACCTGGGGTGGAAGTGCGCCATCAGGGACTCGAACCCCGAACCCGCTGATTAAGAGTCAGCTGCTCTGCCAATTGAGCTAATGGCGCGCGTCGTGCGGTCTGGAACCCGCGTTCGTGGTTCCCCCTCAGCGACGAGAGAAACAGTAGCACGGCGCCTCCTTGCCCCTGTCGAGCACCCCTGCCAACACGACTGAGCACGACTTGGCAACAGCCGCACACGCTGTGCGACGAATGGGGCAGACTGGGGCCCACAACTGGGGTAATAAGGACACGAAAGTGATGGTCGCCGATGAAACGTCGGGGTGTGCGCGGCCCGTTTCCGGGGGTTCGGCTGGTATCGATCGTGGCGCTGGCGGGTGCGCTGCTCGCGGGCTGCACGTCTGCCGCGAGCGACGAGCGCTCCACAGATCAGGGCTCGGACACCTCGCAGACCACCGCACCTCCCGAGCCCGTCTCGCTCAGCCTGTCGATCGCCGAGGGTGCGCAGAACGTGGAGCCGGGACAACCGATCACCGCGAACGCCACCAACGGCAAGATCACGGAGGCGTCGCTGGTCGGCGCCCACGGCACGGTCGTGAAAGGAGGCCTCACGCCGGACGGCACGTCGTGGCAGTCGGCGGAGCCGCTCGGTTACGGCAAGACCTACACGCTCACGGCCAAGGCGACGGGCCAGGACGGCAAGCCCGCCACCGCCACCTCGACGTTCACGACGGTCACTCCCGCGCAGACGGTCAGCGTCTCGATGAACGTCCAGGACGGCCAGACGGTCGGGGTGGGCATGCCGCTGATCTTCACGTTCTCTGACGACATCACCGACAAGGCGGCGGCCGAGAAGGCGTTGCGGATCACCACGCAGCCGCAGACGGAGGGGGCCTTCCACTGGTTCAGCGACGACCAGGCCACCTGGCGGCCGAAGGAGTACTGGCAGCCGGGCACCACGGTGTCTGTCGACGCCGGCATCTACGGCAGGAACCTGGGTGATGGCACCTACGGTGCCGAGGACAAGGCCGCGAACCTCACGATCGGGGACAAACTGGTCGCGATCGCCGACGGTGCGACCCACCGCATGAAGGTGTACGTCAACGACCAGGAGGTCAGGACGATGCCGATCTCCATGGGCAAGCCGTCGAGCCCGACACCGAACGGCACCTACACCGTCATGAGCGAGCACAACGGCTACACCATGGACTCCAGCACCTACGGTGTCGCGGTCGACAGCAGCCAGGGCTACCGGCTGTGGGTCGAGTACGCGGTGCGCCTGTCCTACAGCGGGATCTTCTACCACTCGGCGCCCTGGTCGGTGGGCTACCAGGGCAACACCAACACCAGCCACGGCTGCATCAACCTCTCCACGGAGAACGCCGCGTGGCTGATGGAGACCTCGAAGCCCGGCGACGTCGTGACCGTGCAGAACGCGGGCGAGCAGGTCCTCGAGCCGACCGACGGCTGGAGCGTCTGGCAGCTGTCGTGGGAGCAGTGGATCGCCGGCTCGGAGGAATAGGGCCTGGATACGACTGTGGCGGCCGCCCCACGAAGGGCGGCCGCCACAGTTCGTTCTGGGGTGAGTAACGGGACTTGAACCCGCGACCCCCTGGACCACAACCAGGTGCTCTACCGACTGAGCTATACCCACCATGCGAGGAGCCTGCTGAGCACCTCGGCTAGAATATCGTAGCGTGTCGCCTCAGCGACCATGAACCGGGTTGCTCAAGACCGTGCGCGCAGCACCTCGTCGGCGGCGGCCCTGGCCTGTTCGGTGCTCGGGCCCGGCTGGGCGACGAAGGCGGTCCTGCGGTAGTACTCCAGCTCGCCGATGGACTCCTTGATGTCGGCGAGCGCGCGGTGGGCGAGGCCCTTCTCCGGCTTGGCGTAGTAGATCCGCGGGTACCAGCGGCGCACGAGCTCCTTGACGGACGACACGTCCACCATGCGGTAGTGGAGGTAGGCGTCGAGCTCGGGCATGTCCCTGGCGATGAAACCGCGGTCGGTGCCGATCGAGTTGCCCGCCAGCGGCGCCGTCTGGGCGTCGGGCACGTGGGCGCGGACGTAGTCGAGCACCTTGCGCTCGGCTTCCTCGAGCGTGACCGTCGAGCGGCGCACCTCCTCGGTGAGCCCGGAGCGGGCGTGCATGTCGCGCACCACGTCCGGCATGTTCGCCAGCGCCTCGTCATCGGCGTGGATGACCAGGTCGAGGCCCTCGCCGAGTACTCGAAGCTCGGCGTCGGTCACGAGTACGGCGATCTCGATGAGGGCGTCCTTCGCCAGGTCGAGCCCCGTCATTTCACAATCGATCCAGACAAGACGGTCGGTCACCCGGCCACACTAACGTGACGTGCTTCCGACCGCTTGTCACGCTCCGTTCTCGATGTTGTCGATGATCGTTCTCGCGTCGTTGATGGGGATGGCGAAGCCGATGCCGACGCTGCCCGAGCCGGACGGCGAGTACATCGCGGAGTTGATGCCGATGACCTCTCCCGCCGAGTCGACCAGCGGGCCACCCGAGTTGCCTTGGTTGATCGAGGCGTCGGTCTGGATCGCGGTGTAGCTCGGCGAGTCGGACGTCTGGTCGAACGCCTGCCGTCCGAAGGGCGACTGCGGCTCCTGTCCGGAGAGGTCGGAGAGCTTGCGGTCGACGGCGCTCACGATGCCCGACGTGACGGTGTTCTGCAGGCCGGCGGGGGAGCCGATCGCGACGACCTCCTGGCCGACCTTCAGGGAGTCGGAGTCGCCAAGGACGGCCGGGGTGAGGCCGCTCGCGTCCCTGGCCTGCAGCACGGCGATGTCCGCCTTCTCGTCGGCGCCGAGCACGCTTGCCCGGTAGGTGGTGCCGTCCGACAGCGTGACGGTGACGTCTCCGACCGCGTCGCTCACCACGTGCGCGTTGGTGAGGATCCGGCCGTCCTCGCTGAGGATCACGCCGGAGCCGAGGGACTGGCCGCCGGGGACCGACGCCTCGATCTGCACGACGCTCGGCAGCACCCTCTCGGCGACGCCGCTCACGTCCGCCGAGCCGGTGGAGACCTGCTGGCCGGTGGTCGACCCAGCCGAGCTCGTCGACGGTGAGCTGCCCGCGCCGTCGTGCGCCGCCGTGACGAACGCGGCACCTCCTGCACCGCCGACCAGCGCGGCGACCACGGCCGCGGACGTCACGAGCACGCCGACGCGGCCGGAGATCGTCCGTTTTCTCGGCGGTTCCCGGAACGGCGGATGGGCGTGCTGTTGTGGCGGCGGGCCCGTTTGGTGGGTGAACAGCGGATTGGTGTGTTGCCGCGGAGCCTGGGGGTTCTCGGTCATGTTTCAAGCGTGGTCCCGGTTCGTGAGAGCAGGCTGAGGGTCAGCGCTCACTTGGCTGAGAGTTGCCGTCCAGTGCGATCGCCAGCGTCGCCCATTGGCGGGGTGACACCGATCCGGCCGGTGCCGCCGGGTCGATGCCGCAGGACTTGAGCGCACGGTGTGGTTTCCTGCCCGTCAGTTCGGCGACGGTCGCCCTGACGCTGCGCGCCGGCGCGCGGTAGGCGGCCTCGAGCAGCGCCCACAGCGCCCGCTCCGCACTCCGGCCCAGTCCTGCCCTGCGCCGGATGTTCAGCTGGGCGGAGTCCACAGTGGGCGCGGGGCGGAAACAGCGGGCCGGGACGCGGCGTTCGAGTGAGAGGTCGAAGCGCCCCGCCCACCACGCCAGCTCCTTGGTCCTCGGCACGGAGGTGGTGAGCCGTTTGGCGAAGCCCCATTCCACGATCAACGCCGCGCGGCGCAGGGCCGTCACCTTCGGTGTCAACAGCCTGCGCAGCAGTGCCGTCGAGATGGAGTACGGAATGTTCGCCACGACGAGGAAATCCTTGCGGGGCAAGGGAAAACTGCGGGCGTCGGCCGTGACCACTCGTACGTTGGGGTGCTGGGAGACCCGCTTGCTGAGCTTTCGGGCGAAGGCGGGATCGCGTTCGACGGCGATCACCCTTGCGCCGGTTCTCGCCAGCGGTGCGGTGATCGCGCCGAAGCCCGCGCCGAAGTCCACCACCAGATCGGCGGGGCCCGGTGAGCAGAAGCTGATCAGGCTTTCGGCGATGCTGTGCGAGGCGAGGAAATGGACACCGGACGGGTTGGGGACTGGTTTCCGGGCAGGAGAATGGCCGGATTGCGGCATGGTGCGACTCCGTCATGACAGAGGGAAACGCGCCGAGGGAGGCGCGCGCGGACGTCATGGCGCAGCGACCGAAGCCGGCCGGAAAGGGCTCAGGAGATGGGCACGACGCGTTCGCCCGTCAGCTCAGCCGGGCGAACGCGGAGGTGCCTGAAGTGGACTCGCAGCCGCTGCGATCAGGCGTGGCGCGGCCGAAGCCGGACGAACGCCACGCAGCGGTTGCACAAAGTTCCCATGCGAGAAACGTAGCAAGGTAGTGCAACCGAATTATTCGCCGCGGCGTGGTGAGGTCTCCGTTCGTGGCGTTCTCACCGTGATCCGGGTGCGAACGGATCCGTTGGCGCACTTGGTACTCCCGTGCTGTCGCGATGTCGTTCTACGGTCGGCACATCACGTTCGGACGATCTGCCGAGAGGTGCACGATGCTGACCACCGCCAGGAGAACCATCCGCCCGACCACCGTCGAGTTCGAGATATGCGGCGACTTCGACCTCACCCGGTGCGCGGCCTTTCCCGCGGACCGCTCCCCGGCCGGGCGTGCCGCAGAGGACGATCCGGGAACGCTTCGCCTGGCGTTTCCTCTGGACGGCACGGGCGAACACGTGGGCGCCCTCGTGCGGCAACGAGCGCCCGATGTCGTGAGCGTCGAGGTCACGGCCACCCGTGAGGCCGTGCCCGCCGTCGCCGAGCAGGTCCGCCGGATGCTGTCGCTCGATGTCGACGGCACCGGGTTCGCCGATGCGGTCGCGGCCGATCCGGTCATGCGAACTCTCCGGGAACGACATCCGGGCCTGCGGCCGGTGCTCTTCCATTCGCCGTACGAGGCGGCGTGCTGGGCGGTGATCTGTGCCCGGCTCCGGGTGGCCCAGGCGGCGCTGCTGAAACAGCGGCTGGCCGCCCGGCTCGGGTGCGCCGTCGCCGTCGGCGGGCGGACCGTAGCGTCGTTCCCCTCGCCAGAGCAGTTGTGCGCTCTCGACGAGCAGCCAGGGTTGTCGGCGCAGAAACGGCAGCGGCTCGTCGCGATCGCCGGAGCCGCGCGGGAGGGCCTGCTCGACGCCTGGAGTCTGCGGGCGATGCCGGTGGAGGACGCGTTGGAGCGGGTGCGCGGCCTGGCGGGGGTCGGGCCGTTCTCGGCGGAGCTGATCGTGGTGCGCGGAGTCGGTCATCCCGATGTCTTCCCGAGGCACGAGCTGCGGCTGCACACGGTGATGGCCGCCGTCTACGGCACCGGGGTGGTCGAGGAGCTGGAGGACATCGCCCAGCGATGGCAGCCGTTCCGGAGCTGGGGTGCGTTCCTGCTCAGGTCGGTCGGCACCTCGGCGATCACCGGGAGCCGGCACGGGGGCGAGGAACGATAGCGCGGTGTGGAGCAACGCACCGGGGAAGGGGGTAACGGAGAGCAGACCGGCGTTGTGATGAGCTAGCCGGCGTGCAGTTGGCCGTCCAAGACAGCGAGATCTGGCGTGCGTTCGACCTGGACGCGGCCACGACCGGCACCATCGCCCTCGCCACGGGTGTGGTGGCGCTGCTCGTCGTGCTGCTGCGGACACCGTGGCGGCTCGCGCGCAACGTCATGACGATCGTGCACGAGGCGGGACACGCCGCCGTGGCGGTGCTGGCCGGCAGACGCCTGCAGGGCATCCGGTTGCACTCGGACACCTCGGGCGTCACGGTGTCGCGGGGCAAGCCGGAGGGGCCCGGCATGGTGCTCACCACGCTCGCGGGCTATCCGGCGCCCGCGCTGCTGGGGCTGGCCTTCGCGGGGCTGGTGTCGGGCGAGAACCTGAGCGCGGTGCTCGGCATCGCGGCGGTGCTGCTGCTGGGCGTGCTGGTGATGGTGCGCAACGCCTACGGGGTCTTCGCCGTGCTCGTGTCCGCGGCCGTGCTCGCCGCGATCGCGTGGTTCGCCGGGCCGGGTGTGCAGGCGGCGTTCGTCTACGTGATGACATGGTTCCTGCTGATCGGGTCGGTGCGGCCGGTGTTCGAACTGCAGGCCAAACGCCGCCGGGGTGCCGCGCGGGACTCGGACGCCGACCAGCTCGCGCGCCTCACCGGGCTGCCCGCCGCGATCTGGCTGCTCGTCCTCGGGGTCCTGACACTCACCTGTCTCGTCGTCGGCGGAATGCTGCTGGTGGAGCCCGCCGTGCCGGCGCCGCTGTGAACCCGGTCTCGTGCGCGCTCAAGCAGGACCAGCCCGGCAGTCTCGCCACGCCGTGCGGCACACTGGGGTGCTGACACCGGTTGGGTCGAGAGGCTGTTGTGCGTCGCGCGTCGCGACGAGTGGTTGAGAGGGCTGTGCTGTGACGGACGAGGTCGCCAAGGCTGTCGAGGAGTGCGCGCGTGCGGCGAAGGGGGCGGCTCCGTCCCTCGCCGCGGCGTCGGACGAGGCGATCGACATGGCCCTGCGGGGCATGGCGCAGCGTTTGCTCGACCACCGCGACGAGGTGCTCGAGGCCAACGTCGCCGACGTCGAGCGGTCCACGGCCGACGGCATGAGCGCCGGCCTGCTCGACCGGCTCACGATCACCGACGAGCGGCTCACCGGGATGGCCGAGCAGCTGCGCCTGCTGGCCGGTGCCCCGCACCAGGAGCGCTCCGTCGAGGTGTCCACACTCGACGGTGGCCTGCGCCTGGTGGAGCGGCGGCGGCCGGTCGGCGTCATCGGCGCCAACTACGAGGCCAGGCCGAACGTGACGGTCGACGTGGCGTCGCAGCTGGTGAAATCGCGCAACGCCGGTGTGCTGCGCACGGGCTCGGCCGCGCTGGGCTCGGCACAGCGGCTGGTCGAGGTGGTGATCGCGCCCGCGCTGGCCGAAGCAGGCATCGACGCCGACGTGATCCAGCTCGTGCCGCGCGTCGAGCGGGAGGCCGCCGCGGCGCTGGTGAGCCTGCCGGGTCTGGTGCCGTTGGTCATCCTGCGCGGCAGCGGCGACAGCACCCGCGCGCTGGCCACCGAAGCGGCCACGCACGGTGTGCGGACGCTCGCCCACGCCGATGGCGGTGGCGTGCTGTACGTGGACGCGGCCGCCGACGCGGAGAAGGTGCGCTCGCTCGTCGGCGCGAGCCTCGACCGGCTCGGCGTCTGCAACCGGCTGAACCTGCTGCTGATCAACGACGCGGTCTACGACGAGCTGTGGCCACTGGTGTCGGAGGCGCTCGCCGGGCGGGACGTGAGCCCGTCGCTGCCGCCGTACGAGCACGCCATCGGTTACGAGTGGGCGCTGGACTCCGACCGGGAGGCCACGGTCACCGTCGCGCGGGTCGCCGACCTGGCGGAAGCGGTGGCGATCGCCAACGAGCAGACCTCCGGTCTGGCCGCGGGCATCGCGACCGAGGACGCGGCGGCCGCCGAGGCGTTCTTCGACGGCTACCAGGGCACCGGCGTGTTCTGGAACGCGCCGACCCGGCTGCTGGACGGCTTCAAGCTGCTCGGCGTGCCCGAGACCGGCATCAACCTGGACAGGGTGCCGGGACCGCGTGGTCCCGTCACCTACACCGACCTGTACGTCCGCCAGTACGCGGTACTGCCCGCAGGGCGCTGAACGCATCGACGCCGGTTCGACCAGTACCGTCGATGGTTGTCCCTGCCTGGGGAAGTCAACGGGCGTGGCGTCGCCGAAACCCGTTCCCTGGATCAGGAGGTCCACCACCATGACTGAAAACGAATCGGACACCGTGGCGAGCTTCGCCGACCTCCAGCTGCGCCAGGAGCTGCTCGACGCGCTCACCGGTCTCGGCTACGAGGAGCCGACGCCCATCCAGCGGGCGGCCATCCCGCCGCTGCTGCAGGGCCGTGACCTCGTCGGCCAGGCCGCCACCGGCACCGGCAAGACCGCCGCGTTCGCGCTGCCGATCCTGCAGCGGATCACCGGGCACGGCGCGGGCGTCAAACCCAAGGCGCTCGTGCTCGCACCCACGCGTGAGCTCGCCGTCCAGGTCTCCGAGGCGATGCACCGCTACGGACACGAGCTGGGTACGCGCGTGCTGCCGATCTACGGCGGCCAGCCGATCGGGCGGCAGCTGAAGGCGCTGGAGCGGGGCGTCGACGTCGTCATCGCCACGCCGGGCCGCGCGCTCGACCACATCTCCCGCGGCACGCTTTCGCTCGGTGAGCTGACCATGGTGGTGCTCGACGAGGCCGACGAGATGCTCGACATGGGCTTCGCCGAGGACATCGAGGCGATCTTCCAGAACATCCCCGAGGAGCGGCAGACGATGCTCTTCTCGGCGACGATGCCGCCGCGCATCAGCGGCATGGTGGACCACTACCTCACCGACCCGGCGCGCATCGAGCTCGGCCGGGCAGCCTCGGCGAAGGACGAGCCGTCGAAGGTGCGGCAGAGCGCGTACGTGGTGCCGAGGGGCCACAAGCCGGCGGCGCTCGGGCGAATGCTCGACGCCGAGTCGCCCACGGCCGCGATCGTCTTCTGCCGCACCCGCGAGGAGGTCGACCAGCTCACCGAGACGCTCAACGGCAGGGGCTACCGGGCCGAGCCGCTGCACGGCGGCATGAACCAGCAGCAGCGCGACCGGGTGGTGGAGCGGCTGCGGTCGGCCACCGCCGATCTCGTGGTGGCCACCGACGTCGCCGCGCGCGGGCTCGACATCGAGCAGCTCACGCACGTCGTCAACTACAACGTGCCGAGCGCGCCCGAGTCGTATGTGCACCGCATCGGTCGCGTGGGCAGGGCCGGGCGCGAGGGCACCGCAATCACGCTCGCCGAACCCCGCGAGCACCGGATGCTCAAGACCATCGAGCGCGTCACCGGCATGAAGATCGCCGTCCGGAAGCTGCCGACGATCGCCGACGTGAAGGCCCAGCGCCTCGAGCAGACCAGGGCCGCACTGTGGGAGAGCCTGCAGGATTCCGACGGCCTCGACCGCTTCCGCGCGGTGGTGGAGCCACTGGCCGATGAGTTCGACGTGATGGAGGTGGCGCTCGCCGCGGTCAAGCTCGTGCACGAGGCGGACGGCACGATCACCGACGAGGAGGAGATCCCCGAGGTCACCTCGTGGCCGCCCGCCGACGGCAGGCGCGGCCGCAAGGACGGGCCCGGTGGGCGCGAGCCGCGCCGCGGGCGGGCCGTGGGCCGGGGTATGACCCGCCTGTTCGTCGGCGTCGGGCGCACGGCCGGGGTCCGCCCGCAGGATCTCGTCGGCGCCATCGCGGGGGAGTCGCGGCTGCGTGGACGCGACATCGGGGCCATCGACATCGCCGACCGGTTCTCGCTGGTCGACGTTCCCGAGGGCGCAGCCGACGACGTGATCGCCGCGTTGAAGGGCACCACGATCAAGGGCCGCAAGGCCACGATCCGCCGCGAGCGGTTCCAGTCGCGCTGAGGCGGATCAGTGGCGGGGGTCGCGGCGGCCGGTCAGGCCGAGCAGGTCGGCGGCCAGCTGCTGGCCGCTCTCGAACGGGCCGCCCGTGTCCCTCGCCCTGCGCAGCGCCGACGGGCGGACGCGGCTGTAGCCGCGCACGGACACCGGGCGCCGTGAGCGGACCTCGTACGCCGGTTCGCCCGCGAGTTGCTTCGCCAGTTCCCGGTCCACCAGGATCGTGCCCGGCCGGGCGAGGGAGGTGAGCCTGCTCGCCAGGTTCACGGTCTCGCCGTACACGTCGCCGAAGCGGCTCAGCACCCGCCCTGCCGCGAGCCCGGCCCGCACCGGCGGCAGCTCTTCGTCGGCGCTCGTGCGCTCCGAGAGCGTCAGCGCGATCTCGGCGGCGGCCACCGGCGCGTCGGCCACGAACAGCACCTCGTCGCCGATCATCTTGACCACGCGCCCCCTGCCCTCGGCGATCACCTCGGTGGCGAGCCCCTCGAAGCGCTCCAGCACGTCGCCCAGCGCGGACTCGTCGATCCGGCGCGTCATGCGCGTGTAGCCGACCATGTCCACGAAGCCCACGACCTCGGTCCTGGACTCCAAATCCTCGTCGGGCGCCGCGAGCGCCCGGCCCGCGTACGCCCCGAGGTGCCGCCGCCACACAAAGCTCTGCACCTGCTCGAGCTGCGGCACCAGCTGCTCCACGAGCTTGATGAGCTTGCGCTCGTCAGCGGCCAGCTCAGGGCGTTCCCGGATGAGCGACCACAGCAGGTCCGCCTGCCACTCCGCGAGCCGGGACATGTGCAGGCCGAGCGCCCGCGTCACCGCGGTCTCCAGCTCCTGGTCGAAGACGCCCGCGTCGATCATGCGGTCCGCGATGCGGACGGCCTCGACGTCGGCGTCTGTGAACACCACCTGGTCGTCGGGCACGGCGGCGAAGCCCAGCGCTCGCCAGAGCTGCCGGGTCCGCTCCTCGGGCACCCCGGAGCGCTCGGCGACCTGGAGCCGGGTGTACTTGCGCTTGCCACCCAGCAGGATGCGCTCCAGCCTGCGCTGCAAAGCCTCGTCGGCCATCGCGCCTACGTCGTGTGCACGATGAGCACGTCGACGCCAGACTTGCGCGCCACCTCCGACGGCACGGAGCCCAGGATGCGGCCTGCGAGCGTGTTGAGTCCTCGGTTGCCGACCACGAGCAGGTCGGCGGAGCGGTCCTTGACCACCGAGCGCAGCGCGTCGACGGGCTCGCCGCGCACGGCGACCGTCTCGATCTTCACCGCGCCCGCTCGCGCGGCCCGGTCGCGCGCCGACTGCAGCGTGTCCTCGGCCGGGGCCGACCCGACGACCTGGTATGCCTCGTCACGCAGCTCGTCCTGGGCTCGCTCGACCTCCTGCTTGCTCGCCGGGTAGTACGCACAGGCGATCACCAGCGTGGCAGCGGCGTCGGCGGCGACGGCTGCCGCACGGTCGACGGCGGCGAACGACGAGTCCGAGCCGTCGATGCCGACGACCACGGTCTGATAGGCGGCCATCAGGTCCTCCTGCAGGGTGCACGGGCAAGTCTGCACGAGGACAGTAGCGTGCCGCGCGGCACCGCGCAGCAGTAACCTACTCGCGAGTTAGGTTCTGAGCCGACGGTGGCGGTGGTCCTGAGGTCGCGGCGGGTGGGTGCTTCGGACCCGTCGGCGTCCTCGGCGGCGGCGGTGTCGGTCGTGGCCGGGGTGTCGGCGGTTGGTGGTGTGCCCGTTGTTGGGTGTCTTGTGGGCTTTGGCGGGCGGGGTGTGGGCGGTGCGCGGCGGGTCGTTTGTGGCCGCGCGGCGCCCTGGGGTCGGCCTATTCGTGGGTTGGTTTGGAGCCGACGGTGGCGGTGGTCCTGAGGTCGCGGCGGGTGGGTGCTTCGGACCCGTCGGCGTCCTCGGCGGCGGCGGTGTCGCTCGTGGCCGGGGTGTCGGCGGTCTGTGAGGCGCCGTCCTCGAGTGCCTCGTTGGCCTCCGCGAGCATGGCGCGGGCCGCGCGTACCTGTTCGGCGATCTTGCCGCGCAGCGTCCGCAGCGACTCGACCTTGGCCGTGGCCTCGGCCAGCCTGCGGTTGGCCTCCTCGGTGGCCTCGCGCACGCGGCGGTTGGCCTCGTCGGTCGCCTCGGCGACGCGCGCGTTGGCCTCGTTGATCGAGTTCTGCTTGCGCCGGTTGGCGTCCTCCACCGACTCGCGCTGCCTGCGGTCGATCTCCGTGCGCGCCTTGGTCTGCTCCTCGGCGACCTCCTTGCGGATGGCCGCCGCCTCCTCGGTGGCTTCGCGGACACGCCGCTCGGCCTCGGCCTTGCTGGCGGCCTCCTGCTCGGCGAGCAGGCGCATCGACTCCGTGCGCCGCGTCGCCATCGCGATCTCGAAGTCCTCTTCGACCTGCGTGCGGCGTTGCTCGGACTCGCGGTCGAGCCGGTCACGCTCCGCCTTGGCCGTCGAGGTGATCGACTCAGCCTCGGCCCGGGCGTCGGCGAGCACCTTGCGGTGCTCCGCCTCCATCTCCCTGCGGCGCTCGGCGAGCTCGGTGAGCAGCTGCTCGTACCGGGCGCGCATCGCGCTGGCGTCGGACTCCGCCTTCGCGCGGATGTGCCCGGCCTCGGCCTCCGCCCTCGCCTTGGTGTCGTTGGCCTCCTCCTGCGCGAGCCTCAGCATGCGCTGCAGGCGCTCGGAAAGACCCTCGATCGTGGTGGGTGGCTGCGCGAGCCGCTCGACCTGCCCGCGCAGGTCGTCGATCTCGATGCGGGCCGCCTCGAGCTGCCTCGCCAGGTCGCCCGCCTGCGAGATGGCCGCGTCCCGGTCGGACGTGAGCATCTTCAGGTCGGCGTCCAGCCGCTCGAGGTGTTCGTCGACCTGCGCACGGCTGTATCCACGCTTCTCGAAGTCGAAGCCGGCTCCCAGCGGCACGAGCTCCCGTTCTTCGCCAAGGCTCATGTACCCCACCCTAACGGGCGCCGAGAACTACACGCCGCGGAACGTCTCGATAGCGGGGAGGTGTTTCGCGCGCGTTTCCTCGTCGCGCACGCCGAGGCCTTCCTCGGGCGCCAGGCAGAGCACGCCGACCTTGCCCTGGTGGAGATTCCGGTGCACGTCGTAGGCGGCCTGGCCGGTGTCGGCCAGTGAGTACGTTTTGGACAGAGTCGGGTGGATGTGCCCCTTGGCGATCAACCGGTTGGCCTCCCACGACTCACGGTAGTTCGCGAAATGCGAGCCGATGATCCGCTTGAGGTTCATCCAGAGATAGCGGTTGTCGAACTGGTGCAGGTATCCCGACGTCGACGCGCACGTGACGATCGTGCCGCCCTTGCGGGCCGCGTAGACCGAGGCGCCGAACGTCTCCCTGCCGGGGTGCTCGAACACGATGTCCGGGTCCTCGCCGCCCGTCAGCTCACGGATCCGGGCGCCGAACCGCTGCCACTCCTTCGGGTCCTGGGTGGTCTCGTCCTTCCAGAACCGGTAGCCCTCGGCGGTGCGGTCGATGACGTGCTCGGCTCCGAGCCTGCGGCACAGTTCGGCCTTCTCCGGGCTGGACACCACGCACACCGGGATCGCGCCTCCGTTGAGCGCGTACTGCGTCGCGTACGAGCCGAGCCCGCCCGAGGCGCCCCAGATGAGCACCACGTCGCCCTGTTTCATGTCCGCGCCGTTGCGTGAGACGAGCTGGCGGTAGGCGGTGGAGTTGACCAGTCCGGGGCAGGCGGCCTCCTCCCACGTGAGGTGGGCCGGTTTCGGCATGAGCTGGTTGGCCTTGACCAGTGCGATCTCGGCGAGACCGCCGAAGTTGGTCTCGAAGCCCCAGATGCGCTGCTCGGTGTCGAGCATCGTGTCGTTGTGCCCGTCGGGCCCCTCGAGCTCCACGTCGAGGCAGTGCGCCACCACCTCCTGGCCCGGCTTCCACCGGTGCACGCCGGGACCGGTGCGCAGCACGACGCCGGAGAGGTCGGACCCGACGACGTGGTAGGGCTGGTCGTGGCGCTTGGCCAGTTCGGAGAGCCTGCCGTAGCGCTGCAGGAACTTGAACGTCGGCAGCGGCTCGAAGATCGAGGTCCACACGGTGTTGTAGTTGATCGCGCTGGCCATCACGGCCACGAGCGCCTCACCCGGCCCCAGCTCCGGCACCGGCACGTCGTCGAGGTGCAGCGACTTGCGCGGGTCCTTGTCGCGGCTCGGCAGGTCCGCGAACATCTCGACGTCCTCGGCGTGCACCGTGACGCCCCGGTAGGACTCCGGCATCGGCAGTGAGCCGACGGCCTCGGACTCGCCGGCGAGCACGGCCTGGAGGATCTCACTCAGCTCGTTCGCCATCGGGGGGCCTCCGTGAGGTCGGGTGAGTGGGGCTGGGCGGCTGAAGTTACCCGTAGGTAACCGCAGGCACAACTGTACGACCGCACAGGTCACCCGGCATGGCGCCGAGTTGCTCCGACCGTGACCGATCCGTGTTTGACCGGCCGGCCAACCAAGGCGCACGATGGAGGTGGAACCGCGTGCTCACGGTCTTCCCGCGGTGGACGCACCGGCGTGTTCGCCGCGTCGTTGCTGCTACTGGAGGTGATCACGATGGCAGATGTCTCGGCACGTCCCTGGACGCGTCCGCACGACTGGGCCGAGGTCGTGCTGGGTGCGGTGCTGGCCTTGTCCCCGCTCTGGATGGGCACCGACAACGCCGCGATGTGGACGATGATCGTGCTCGGCGCGCTCATCGCACTGGACGGGCTCGTGTCACTCGCGATGCCCGGCCTGATCTACGGCGAGGGTCTGCAGGTGGTCCTCGGTGCGCTGGCGTTCATCTCACCGTGGGTGATGACCTACACGGAGTTCGACGGCGCGGCCTGGACGTCCTGGATCGTCGGCGCCCTGACGGTGCTCGCGGGAGCGGCGGCGCTGCCCGTCGCCAACTCCGTCCACCGCACGGTGCGCGGACACTGACAGCCAGGGCGCGCCTCCCAGCCCCCGTTGCCCGCTGGGCGGGGCAGGGAGCAGAGAGACAAGCCCAGTCCCCTTCGCGGACCCGCGACCACGCCGGTACGGCGTCGTCGCGGGTCCCGCGGCCGTGCGCGGCGCGCTATCGTGACCGCGGGCGGTGAGGCGTCGAAAGGGGGAGAGATGGCTCGCCAGCAGGCCGATGATCCATCGGCCAGGGAGCGCATCCTCCTCGCCGCGGAGCACCTGTTCGCCGAGACCGGCTTCGACGCGACCCCGACGTCGCGGATCGCCGAGGTGGCCGGGGTGCCCAAGGGGCTCGTGCACTACTACTTCCGCCGCAAGCGCGACCTGCTGACCGCGCTGGTCGAGCGGCTACCCGACGAGCACATCGAGCCCGCGCACGTGGTGGTGCCCGGAGACATCGCCGAGAGCCTGCGCAGGCTCGTCGCCGAGCTCGACCGCAGGCTGTCCGCGTCGCGGGTGCTGTCGCACCTGCTCTGGCGGGAGGCCGACACGCACCGGGCCGTGCGCGACGCGCTGCAGACCCGGTACGAGGTGCTGGTCAAGCAGGTGCGCACGGTGATCCTCGCGGCGGCGGGCGCGGGCACGCTCGCGCTCGCCGACGTCGACAGCGCCTCGGCGCTGCTCGCGCTCGCGGTGAGCTACCGGCACTCGATGGCCCGGCACACCGGTGAGGGCTCCGCCGACGAGATGGAGCGCGAGTTGATGTTCATCGCGGGCGCGCTCACCTCGCGGGCGAACGACTCAGTGCCCGGCGGCGGGCTCGACTAGCTCCACCAGCACGCCACCGGCGTCCTTCGGGTGGACGAAGTTGACCCTGCTGCCCGCCGTGCCGCGCCTGGGCTCCGGGTAGAGCAGGCGCAGCCCCTTCGCCCGCAGCGCCTCGGCGGCCGCCTCGATGTCGGTGACCCGGTAGGCCAGCTGCTGCAGGCCGGGGCCCCTGGTGTCGAGGAACTTGCCGATCGTGGAGTCCGGCCGCAGGGGCGCGAGCAGCTGTACCGCGGGGCCGTGCTCGTCGCCGGGCGCGTGCAGCATCGCCTCCCGCACGCCCTGCTCCTCGTTGACCTCGGTGTGTGTGGCTTCGAGGCCGAAGTTCTCCGCGTAGAACGCGATGGCCTCGTCGAGGTCGGGGACGGCGACGCCGACGTGGTCGATCGTCGTGATGAACGGCTTCAGTGCCTCCTGCATGGAGGCAGAATAGGGGGACGACACAGGCGCCGGACGTGCGGATGTTCACACCCCGCGCGGCCCTTCGCGTTCGATTCAGAAGGCGCCGGTGCCGGTATCGTCGACGAAGCGGCTCGTGCAGCGAGGCAGCGTGTCGATCGAGATTTCAGGAGGCTGTTGTGTCCGGTTCCGTGATCCTGGGTGCCGCCCGTACGCCGATCGGCCGGCTGCTCGGCTCGTTGAAGGACTTCTCCGGAGCACAGCTCGGCGGTATCGCCATCAAGGCCGCGCTGGAGCGCGCCGGTGTGGCCCCCGAGGCCGTGCAGTACACGATCATGGGTCAGGTCCTCACCGCGGGCGCTGGCCAGATCCCGGCGCGGCAGGCCGCCGTCGCCGCGGGCATCCCCATGAACGTGCCCGCGCTGAGCATCAACAAGGTGTGCCTCTCCGGGCTCGACGCCATCGCGCTGGCCGACCAGCTCATCCGTGCCGGTGAGTTCGACCTCGTCGTCGCCGGCGGGCAGGAGTCCATGACGCAGGCGCCGCACCTGCTGCCCAAGTCGCGCTCCGGCTTCAAGTACGGCGACACGACGCTCGTGGACCACATGGCCTACGACGGGCTGTTCTGCGCGTTCGACCAGGTCGCGATGGGCAGCTCCACCGAGAAGTACAACGCCCGCTACGGCCTGACCCGGGAGCAGCAGGACGCCTTCGCGGCGCGTTCGCACCAGCTCGCCGCCAAGGCCATCGCGAACGGGACCTTCGCGGACGAGATCGCCGAGGTCTCGATCCCCCAGCGCAAGGGCGACCCGATCGTCTTCAGCGCCGACGAGGGCGTGCGCGGCGACACCACCGCCGACGGCCTCGCCAAGCTGCGGCCCGCCTTCGCCTCCGACGGCACGATCACCGCCGGCTCGGCCTCGCAGATCTCCGACGGCGCCGCCGCCGTGGTGGTGGCGAGCAAGGCCAAGGCCGAGGAGCTGGGGCTCACGCCGCTCGCCGAGATCGGCGCGCACGGCGTGGTCTCCGGCCCGGACGCGAGCCTGCACGAGCAGCCGTCGAACGCGATCAAGGCCGCGCTCGCCAAGGCGAAGCTCGACGTGGGCGCGCTCGACCTCGTGGAGATCAACGAGGCGTTCGCCGCCGTCGGGCTCGTCTCCACGGAGAAGCTCGGCGTGGACCCCGACATCGTGAACGTCAACGGCGGCGCCATCGCGCTGGGCCACCCGATCGGCGCCTCCGGCGCGCGGCTCGCCGTGCACCTCGTGCACGAGCTGCGCCGCCGCGGTGGCGGGCTCGGTGCGGCCGCGCTGTGCGGTGGTGGCGGTCAGGGTGACGCGCTGCTGATCAGTGTCCCCTAGGGCGCGCCCTACTGACGTCACCGGGCTCGTCGAGCAGGCGCGGGGCGGCTCGCCCCGTGCCGTCGCCCGGCTGCTCTCCCTCGTCGAGGACGCGCACCCGCAGCTGCCGGAGATCGCGGCCGCGCTGACGCCCCACACCGGCAACGCGCGGGTCGTGGGACTCACCGGGCCGCCGGGTGTCGGCAAGTCGACCTCCACGTCGATGCTGCTCAGCGCGCTGCGTGAGCAGGGCAAGCGGGTCGGTGTACTCGCGATCGACCCGTCGTCGCCGTTCTCCGGCGGTGCGCTGCTCGGTGACCGCATCAGGATGACCGAGCACGCCACCGACCCCGGCGTGTTCATCCGTTCCATGGCCACCCGCGGTCACCTGGGCGGGCTCGCCTGGGCCACACCGCAGGCGGTGCGGGTGCTCGACGCGGCGGGCTTCGATGTGGTGCTCATCGAGACCGTCGGCGTTGGACAGTCCGAAGTGGATGTCGTACGGCTCGCCGACACCACCGTGGTGCTGCTGGCCCCCGGCATGGGCGACGGCATCCAGGCCGCCAAGGCCGGAGTGCTGGAGATCGCCGACGTCTTCGTGGTCAACAAGGCCGACCGCGACGGCGCCGACGCGACCGTGCACGACCTGCGGCAGCTGATCGCCATGAGCCGCAGGGGCGTCACCGGCCCGGCGTGGCGGCAGCCGATCGTGCCCACCGTCGCGGCCGAGGGCAAGGGCGCCGCCGACGTGCTGCAAGCCCTGCGGGACCACCACGACTGGCTCGCCGCGCACGGCGAGCTGGAGCGCAGGCGGACCGTGCGGGCGAGCGCCGAGGTCGAGGCCATCGCGCTGCGGCGGCTGCGCGCCGAGCTGGGCGAGCTGCGGGGCGGCGACCGGCTCGCCGGGCTCGCGCGCCGTGTGGCGGCCCGCGAGCTCGACCCGTTCACGGCAGCGGATGCCCTGGTGGCCGACCTGCGCGGTCAGTAGCCCCCGGCGACCGCCCGCAGCGTCGCACCGGCGTCGCTGGTGAGCGGCTCGCCGTGGCCGAAGCACACCACGCGCGGATCGAGGACGGCCAGCCGCTTCAGCGCCGCGACCGTGCGCTCGCGATCCTGGTTGAACACGCCGAGCAGCACGTCGCCGCCGTGCTCGGCGACCGTGTCCCCGGTGAAGAGCACGCCGTGCGCCGGCAGGTGCACGGCGATGCTGCCCTCGGTGTGGCCGGGAACCCAGAGCGCCACGGCGCCGTCGCCGAAGCCCAGGTCGTCGCCGTCGTCCACCTCCACGTCGAGCTCGGCCGGCGGGCCCGCCAGGTGCCCGCTCACGGCTTCGAACAACGGGCGCTCCCAGTCCTCGAGCACCGGCGGCGAAACCGGTTCCCCGCTGCGGACGTACGGCGCGTCGAGCCGGTGCGCGGACACGGTCGCGTCGCTCCACGCGCGGACTTCGGCCAGCGAGCCGGTGTGGTCGCCGTGGGCGTGCGTGATCACGATCCGGCGCAGCTGCCCGCCGAGGTCCTCGACCGCCCGCCGGATCTCCATGCCCTGCCCGCGCGGGCCCGCGTCGACGAGCGTCAGCCCGTCCGCGTCGCGCCACAGGTACGCCTGCCCGACGTCGAAGCGGAGCAGGTGCAGCCGGTCGGTCAGCTCGACGATGTCCATGCATCGCAACGTATTCGGCAGCCGCAGGGCGGGCACGCGAATCCGCTCAGGGCGAAACGCCGGCCAGCGTCCGGCCCAGCGCCTCCAGCGTCGCCGAGAACGCGTGCTCGGCCGGGGTGGCGTAGCCGAGCACGAGCCCCTGCGGATGGTCGCCCGGCGTGATCCAGTGTGGACCGAGCCCCTGCAGCGCAAGGGATTGCCGCTTCGCGGACGCCAGCACCTCGGCCTCGCCAGGACCTCCCTCTGGAAGCGTGAGCAGCAGCTGCACGCCCGCTGAGATGCCGTGCGGCGTCAGGTAGCCCGGCAGCGTGGCGAGCAGCCGGTCGCGGCGGGCTCGGTAGGCGGCGCGGCAGCGGCGCACGTGCCGGTCGTAGTCGCCGGAGCCGATCAGGTCGGCGAGCACGAGCTGCTCCAGCACGGGGGTGCGCCAGCCGTGGGTAGCCATCGCCGCACGCACCGGTTCCACGAGCGCGCGCGGCAGCACGAGCCAGCCGAGCCGCAGCCCGGGCGCGAGCGTCTTGCTCGCCGTGCCCGCGTAGGCCACGCGCTCCGGCGCGAGCGCCTGCAACGCGCCGACGGGCTTGCGGTCGTAGCGGAACTCGCCGTCGTAGTCGTCCTCGATCACGTACCCGCCCTGCTCACCCGCCCAGCGAGCCAGCTCGGCCCGCCTGCGCGGCGCGAGGGTCATGCCAAGCGGGTACTGGTGCGCGGGCGTCACCACCACGGCCGGACTGTCCAGTTCGGACACCCGGATCCCCGACTCGTCGACGGGCACCCCGGTGATCCGGGCGCCCGCCGCGTGGGCGTAGTCGCGGAAGACCCACAGCGACGGGTCTTCGAATGCCAGCTCGCCCCGTCCGCGCAACGCGATCGCCAGCAGCGAGATCGCGTGCGCGTAGCCCGCGCAGACGACGATCCGTTCCGGGTCGGCCACCACGCCACGGCTGCGGGCGAGGTAGCCCGCGAGCACCTCGCGCAACGGCGCGACCCCGCGCTCGTCGACGTAGCCGAACGCGGAGGCGGGCGCGTGCTGGAGCACCCGCCGGGTCGCCGACAGCCAGGCCGCGCGGGGGAAGGCGGACAGGTCCGGGTTGCCGGGCATGAGGCTCCAGCGGGCCTCGGGGGAGCGGAGCCGCCCGCGCGGCGCCGACGCCTGCTGGACGCCGTCGGCCACCACGACGGTCGGGGCGCCCTGGCTCGTGTGCACGTAGCCTTCGGCGGCGAGGTCGGCGTAGACGCGGGTGACCGTCCCGCGCGCGACGCCGAGGTCGCCCGCGAGCGCGCGCGTGGAGGGCAGGGCGTCGCCGTGAGCGAGCCTGCCCGTGCGGATGGCGTTGCGGATCGCGTCGGCGAGGCCGCGCCGCCCGGTCGACGGATCCCAGTCGAGGTGCACGTCCCGCGCCGAACTGGTCCATGATCCCGTCATGAAACTGGACCATACTCGTGGGCCAGTTCCGGTTACGTTGGCGGAGTGACGAAGCGAACCCAACTCAGCCCCGCGCTGCCCGAGGCGTACAAGACCCTGGTCGCCCTGCACACCACCGTGGAGAAGGCCGCGGCCGACGCCGGGCTCGACCAGCGCCTCATCGAGCTGGTGAAGATCAGGGCGTCGCAGATCAACGGCTGCGCGTTCTGCGTGGACATGCACTCGCGCGACGCGCGCAAGGCGGGCGAGACCGAGCGGCGGCTCTTCCTGCTCAGCACGTGGTGGGAGACCGAGCTCTACACCGAGCAGGAGCGGGCCGCGCTCGCGCTCACCGAGGCCATGACCCGTCTCCCGCAGCACCAGGACGTGCCCGACGACGTCTACGAGCAGGCCAAGGCGGTGTTCACGGAGGAGCAGTACGTGGCCGTCGCGTGGGCGGCCACGGTGATCAACGCTTTCAACCGCCTCGGCGTCACCAGCCGCAAGCCGCTGCCACCGGATCCACGGTGACCGCAGGCCGGCTCCGGGAGCTGCACGTGCCGGGCAGCCCGCTGGTGCTGCCCAACGTGTGGGACGCCGACAGCGCGCGCCTGGTGGAGGAGGCCGGGTTCCCGGTCGTGGCCACGAGTTCGGTGGCGGTGGCGCGGACGCTCGGCTACCGCGACGGCGAGCAGGCGCCTGCGGCCGAGATGCTCGCCGCGGCCACCCGGATCGCCCGTGCCGTGAGCGTGCCGGTGACGGTCGATGCCGAGGCGGGCTACGGCCTCGCGCCTTCGGAGCTCGCCGAGCGGCTGCTCGCCACGGGCGCGGTCGGCTGCAACCTGGAGGACACCGACCACGCGCGCGGTCAACCGCGAGACGCGGCCGAACAGGCCGACCGCCTGGCGGCGGTCCGGGAGGCGGCGGGCGAGGACCTCGTGCTCAACGCCCGCGTCGACGTCTTCCTCGGCGCCGGGGAAGACGCCGACGAGCAGGCCGTGCTGCCGGACGCGCTCGACCGCGCCCGCCGCTACCTGGCGGCGGGCGCGGACTGCGTGTACCCGATCAACGTGCGCGCGCCCGACGTGTTGCGGGCGTTCACCGAGGGGGTGCGCCCGGCGGCCGTCAACGCGACGTACCTGCCCGGCGGGCCGGACCTCACGGGCCTCGCCGGGCTCGGTGTCGCCCGGATCTCGCTCGGCGGCGGCCTCTGGAAGGCCACGCGCACGTGGCTGCACGGCACCCTCACCGCCCTCGCGGACGGCAAGCTCCCGTACTGACCCGGCCGCAGTGAAGGCCACCTTGCCTGCGCCCACCCGCCTCCCACCACCACCACCCAAACGGAGACGCTCCGCGCCGCTGTGGCTGATTCCACGCAGTGAAGGTGGCCTTCACTGCGGGCAGCCAGGCCACCCACCGCCGTCGACCGCGGTCCCTACGGGGCGGGTGGGCGGCAGCGGACCATGGTCGTGTGGCCGGTCAGCTCCAGCTCGCCCGCCGCGTGCGGCACCACGAGGGTGTCGCCCTTGCCGACCGGGTACTCGGCGCCGGACGTGCTGCGCAGGGCTCCGTCGCCGTCGAGCACCACGAGCACCGCGAACGACGGGTCCAGCGCGAGCGCGGCGCCGCCGGGACGCAGCGTGTCCGCGCGGAAGAACGGGCGCGCGCCCTCGGCGAGCAGGTCCACGGTGGACGACGTGTCGGATCCGGTGTGCCGCACGATCGTCTCGAGTCTGTCCCCGTCCCAGCCCGACGTGTCGAGCGCCCGCAGCGCCGTGTCGAAGCCGATGCCGAGGTGGCCCTTGTCGGGGGAGGCGAGGAAGTCGCGCCATTCGATGGTCAGCGAGAAGTCCGTCGGCTGCTGTAGCTCCACCACGAAGACGCCCTCGCCGATCGCGTGCGGGAGCCCCGCGGGAATGTAGACCGTGTCGCCGGGCCGGACGCGGATGCGGTTGAGCGCGCCGAGCATCGCGGGCGCGTCCTGGTCGCGCACCCACTGGTCGATGGTCGCCAGGTCCTGCGAGCGCTCGAACCCCGCGTACACGGTGGGCTCGGGCCCGCTCGTGCCTGCCACGATCCACGCCTCGGTCTTGCCGAAGTGCGAGTCGAAGTGCTTGCGGGCGAAGGAGTCCGAAGGGTGGAAGTGCACGGGCAGTCGCTGGCCCGCGTCGAGCAGCTTCACCAGCAGGGCCGTCGAGTCGCCGAACCGCTCGACGTGGGCCGCGCCGAGCCAGCCCCGCGGGTCGGCCTGCACGGCCTCACGCAGCAGCCGCCCGTCCGGCAGCCTGCTGAGCCCCGCGCTCTCGTTGCCGAAGAGCGTGGTGGTGGAGGCGACCCAGTCCTCGGGGCCGAAGTCCTGACTCGAGTCCGCGCCGCGCAGCGCGGCGATCGCGGCGCCGCCCCGGTAGAACTGCGCGGGCTGGTTGGCCGGGAGCCGGATGGGTTCGAACGCTTGCGTACCGGTCATGCGGGAGCGACCTCTCCGGAACCGCGGGCGATGAGACGCACGGGCAGAACGACCTTTCTCGGTGGTGACTGATCTCCTTGCAGGCGGGCGAACAACAGCTCGGCCGCCGTCCTCCCGAGCAGGCCGACGTCGTGCGCGACCACCGAGACAGGTGGGTCGAGCAGGTCGGCCAGCTCGAAGTCGTCGAAGCCGATGAGCGCGGGACGGCGTTCGCGCCTGCCCAGCGCCCGCAGCAGCTCCACGGTGACGCGGTTGTTGCCCGCGACGACCGCGGTGGGCGTGTCCGGCCCGGCGAGCATCCTGCGCACCGTCTCCGCGACGCTGTCCTCACCCGGCTCGCGCATCACCACGACGCGCTCCGTCGGGCCGATGCCCGCGCGGGCACACCCCTCGTGGAAGCCCCGCAGCCGCTCGCGCGCGGTGTGGATCTCCGGGCTGTCGCCCGCGAACGCGATACGGCGGTGGCCGTGCGCTGCCAGGTGGGCGGCGGCCTCGGCGGCCCCCGCCGCGTTGTCCACGAGCACCGTGTCGGCGGCGAGCCCGCCCGGCGGGCGGTCGATGAACACCACGGGCGTGCCGGAGCGCAGCTCCGGACCGAGGTAGGCGTGCCGGTCACCGGCGGGCACGATCAGCAGCCCGTCGACCCTGCGTCCGCAGAACTCCAGCGCCAGCTCGCGTTCCCGGTCGGGGTTCTCCTCCGACGAGCCCGTGAGCACCTGCCTGCCGAACGCGGTCGCCACCCGCTCGACGGCTCTGGTCAGCTCCGAATAGAACGGGTTGCCCACGTCCTCGACGATCAGCCCGAGTGTGCCCGTGGTGGAGCCACGGCGCAGGTTGCGCGCACCGGCGTTGCGCCGGAAGCCCAGCTCCTCGATGGCGGCGAGCACGCGGGCCGCCGTCTCCGGGTGCACCGCGGGCTCGTCGTTGACCACCCGCGACACGGTCTTGATGCTCACACCGGCCAGCCGGGCCACGTCGTTCATGGTGGCCCGGCGCGCGCTGTCCGAGGTTGACGACAACGTTGTCATAGCGAGTGGATCGAACACCGCCGCACCGGTGCCTGTCAACCGGATGTCTGGCGCGGTCGCTAATGTCCGTGCCATGGCCACGTCCTCGGCACTCAGCGTGTCCGGCATCCATCTCAACTACGGCGACCTCCGCGCGGTCGACGGCGTCTCGTTCGACGTGGCCGAAGGCGAGTTCTTCGGCATCCTCGGCCCGAACGGCGCGGGCAAGACCACGACGCTGGAGATCGCCGAGGGCCTGCGCGAGCCCGACTCCGGAACCGTGCGCCTGCTCGGCGAGTCACCGTGGCCGCGCAACATCGCGCTCCTGCCCCGCATCGGCGTGCAGCTGCAGGCGTCGGCGTTCTTCGACAGGCTGACCGCGCGCGAGCAGCTGGAGACGTTCGGCGCCCTCTACGGCGTCAGCGCCTCGCGCGTGGACGAGGTGCTGGAGCTCGTCGGGCTCACCGAGAAGGCGGCCACCCCCGAGGCGAAGCTCTCCGGCGGCCAGCGGCAGCGGCTCTCGATCGCGTGCGCCCTGGTCCACGACCCGGACATCGTCTTCCTGGACGAGCCGACCGCGGCACTCGACCCGCAGGCGCGGCGCAACCTGTGGGACGTCCTGCGCGAAGTCCAGGCGCGCGGCAAGACGATCGTCTACACGACCCATTACCTCGACGAGGCCGAAGTGCTGTGCGATCGCGTGGCGATCATGGACCACGGCCGGATCCTCGCCCTTGACCCGCCCGCCCGGCTCGTCCGCGACCTCGACGCCGCCACGCGCGTGATCCTGGAGCGCGGCGCGCTGCCCGCCGAGCAGGCCCGTGCCCTGCCCGGCGCCGACCAGGTCGCCGAGGACGACCTGTCGCTCACCATCTCCACGCGCTCGCCCGCGCCGCTGCTGTCGGCACTGGCCGAGCGCGGCACGCTCGACGGGCTGCAGGTTCGGACGGCGACGCTGGAGGACGTGTTCCTCGAGCTGACGGGACGGGAGTACCGGGCATGACCCTCACCGCGAACCTCCGCGAGCGCACGGCGGCGCGCCCTGCGCCGTCCTCGGCGTTCCTGGCTCTGTCGAAGGCGGGCTTCCTCGGCTTCATCCGGGACAAGGCGACGCTGTTCTTCACCTTCCTGTTCCCGATGATGTTCCTGGTGCTCTTCGGGCTGCTCTTCGGCAACGAGGGCGTCTCCCGGACCTCGATCGGCGTCGTCGGCGACGGCCCGGTGATCTCCGCGCTCGAACGGTCCGACGCCGTGGAGCTGACGTGGCTCGACTCGGCCGAGGCCGCGCGCGAGCAGGTGCGAGACGGCGACCTGCCCGCCTACGTCGAGCAGAACGGCGACACGATCACGTTGCGCTTCGCCGCGAGCGACCGGACGCAGGCCGGGGTGGTCAACGGCCTCGTCGCCGGCGTGGTGAACCAGGCCAACATCGCCGCCACCGGGCAGGCTCCGCGGTTCACGCTCGACTCCGCGCAGGTGGAGGACGAGTCGCTCAAGCCCATCCAGTACCTGACGCCGGGAATCATGTCGTGGGCGATCTCGATCTCCGCCGTGTTCGGTGCCGCGCTGACGTTCGTGAACTGGCGCAAGAAGCAGGTGCTGCGCAGGCTGCGGCTGGCTCCGGTGCGGCCGGTGACCGTCCTGGGCTCGCGGCTGCTCGTGGCGCTCGGCGTGGCCGTGCTGCAGTTCGTGGTGTTCGTGGGCGTGGCGATGCTGCCCGTGTTCGGGCTGCGGCTGTCGGGGCAGTGGTGGCTGGCGATCCCCTTGCTGTTGCTCGGCACGCTCTCGTTCTTCGCGATCGGCATGCTCGTCGGCGCCTTCTGCAAGACCGAGGAAGCCGCCAGCGGTGTGGCCAACCTCATCACGCTGCCGATGGCGTTCCTCTCGGGCGCGCTGCTGCCGCTCGACGCCATCCCGCAGTGGCTGCAGAACGTGTCGCTGATCTTCCCGATGCGCCACCTCAACGAGGGGATGCTCGACGTGATGGTGCGTGACCAGGGCATCGGCGCGCTCCTGCTGCCCGCCATGGTGCTGCTCGGGTTCACGGCGGTCGTCGGCCTCATAGCGGCGAAGGTGTTCCGCTGGGAAGCGTGACGCGCCGCGGTGGTGATGATCACGAGCCCCCGGTGGCCCGGTGATGGCCATCACGCATCACACTGGTATCGAGACGTCCGACAGCGTGGTTGACGTGGACAGAAACTGTATTCGCGGCCGCTGTTCGGGCGGTTTTTCGTGATCAAGGAGGAACCCTTGTCGAACAAGGCTGGCGTCTTGTTCCGCGTGGTCGCCGTTGCCGAAGCCTTCTCCTGGGCCGGCCTGCTGATCGGCATGTTCCTGAAGTACGTCGTGGAGCTCGGCGAGGGCGGCGTGCCCGTGCTGGGCATGGTGCACGGCGTCATGTTCGTCCTCTACCTCGCGGTGACGCTCGCGGTGTTCCGCCCGCTGGGCTGGTCCTGGAGGGTCCTGGTCGTCGCACTGCTCGCGAGCATCCCGCCGCTGTTCACGTGGATCTTCGAGAAGTGGGCGCTGCGCCGCGGCCGCCTCGACGGCCCCGAGCGCCTGCGCAACGGCGGCACGGGCCTGTTCGTGGCGAAGGAGCCGGAGCCCGCCAACGCCTGAGGCGCCCGGCGCCAGGGCTCACTCGGCGAAGTCGCCCGCTGCCTTGCGGACCTTCGTCAGCAGCTCGGTGAGCTGGTCGGTCTGCCGTGAGGTGAGGCCGACCAGCCCGAAGTCGATCGCCGTGACCGCCTTGGTCGCCTGCTCGCGCCGCACGCGCCCCTCGTCGGTGATCTCGACGAGCGTGGTGCGCCGGTCCGTCGGGTGTGGCAGCCGCTTGACCAGGCCGTCCTTCTCCAGCCGGTCCACGATGTTCGTGACGCTCGTGGGATGCAGCTGCAGTCGTTCCCCCATCACGCGCATGGGCAGGCTCGTGCTGCGGGCGAACGTCAGCAGCACCAGCGCCTCGTAGCGCGCGAACGTCAGGCCGTGCGGCTTGAGCGCGCCGTCGACGGCGGACTGGACGATCTGCTGCACCCGCATCAGGCCGGTCACGGCGGCCATGGTTCCGGAGGGCCCGATGCGGTCCTCCCACAGCTGCGCCGCGCGCGCGATCGGGTCGAACGGCAACGGACGGTTCATGGGCCTCGAAGTTAGCAGCGACTGTCGGCAAGCTGGGGACCGGTGTCGCTCACTACTTGGAGGAACACATGATCGTCGCGTTCAGCGTCAGCCCCGCGAGCGGGGATTCCGATGGCGGGGTGAGCGAGGCCGTGGCCCGCGCGGTCCGCGTCGTCCGCGAGTCCGGTCTGCCGAACTCGACCGGGCCCATGTTCACCAACATCGAGGGCGAGTGGGACGAGGTGATGGACGTGGTCAAGCGCGCTGTCGAGGCGGCGGGTGAGGGCGCGCCCCGCGTCAGCCTGGTGCTCAAGGCCGATATCCGGCCCGGCTACGAGGGCCAGCTCGACGCGAAGGTGGAGCGCGTCGAGCAGCACCTGAAGGGCGGCGCCTGACCGACCTCCCGACCAGCGGTGAAGTCGCCGCGCGTCCGTGCCAGGATGGAACCGTGACACAGCCACGTGGATCAGCAGGAAACTCGCCCGCGGTGTCCGCGGCGCTCTCCGGCGCGGTCGACCTCTCCGGGCTCAAGGCGCGGGCCGACGCGGCCCGCCAGCAGCCGCCGCAGGACGGTGCGCAGCCGGCGGGGCCGCCTGCCGGAGGCGGCGGCCCGCACGTCATCGACGTCTCAGAGGCGACGTTCCAGGCCGAGGTCGTGGAACGGTCGCTGCAGAACCTGGTGGTCGTGGACCTCTGGGCCGACTGGTGCGGGCCGTGCAAGCAGCTGAGCCCGGTGCTGGAGAAGCTGGCCGCCGAGGGCAACGGCGCGTGGGTGCTCGCCAAGATCGACGTGGACGCCAACCCGCGCATCTCGCAGCTGTTCGGGGTGCAGTCGATCCCCACGGTGGTCGCCATCGCGGGCGGGCAGCCCGTCGACGCCTTCTCGGGGGCGCTGCCGGAGCCGCAGATCCGGCAGTGGCTGCAGCAGCTGCTCGACGCGCTGCGCGACAAGCTGCCCGGCATCAGGGCGGCCGAGCAGGGTGGTGGCGAGCCCGTCGAGGAGCCCGAGGACCCGCGCTTCACCGAGGCGGAGGAGGCTTTCGAGCGCGGTGACTTCGCCGCCGCCGAAGCCGCCTACCAGCGCATCCTGGACACCGAGCCCGGCAACGAGCTGGCGAAGGCCGCGCTCGTGCAGGTCCGCTTCGCCGCGCGGGCGACCCAGACCGACCCCTCGGCGGTGGCCAAGGCCGAGGCCGACCCCGGCAACCTGGACGCCCAGCTCGCCGCCGCCGACTTCGAGGTCGCTCAGAGCCAGGTCGAGGACGGATTCGCCCGCCTCATCGCGGCCATCCGGCGCACCAGCGGCGACGACCGCAACCGGGTCCGGGAGCACCTCGTGGGGTTGTTCGACCTGTTCGACCCCGCCGACGAGCGGGTCATCAAGGCGCGCCGCGACCTCGCCAGCGCCCTGTTCTGAGCCGAACACGACGACGGCCCCTCACCCGCGCAGGGGAGGGGCCGTTTCGCTGAGCGCGGTCAGCCGTAGTTCTGCGTGCAGGCCGAGGAGCCCTCGAAGTAGCCGAGCCGCAGCGACTCGACGCGGGCGAATCCGTTGGCGACCGGGTGGCCGTTCACGTCGGCGGCGAGCAGGCTACGCGGCTGGAGCAGCTCGGCGATGGCCTCGTCGAGGTCACCGGAGGAGAGGACGAGCGTGTTGCCGCTGCCCGGGTCCTTGATCACCCCGGCCCACGCGCCGACGAGGCAGGACGTGCGCAGGCCCGCGTTGGCGCTGTCCAGCGACGCCCCCACGCCCTTCTGGATCCCCTGCGTGTAGCGCGAGGCGATCTCGCTGAAGGCGGCGAAGTCGCCGAGCCCGCCTGCCGACTCGGTGCCCTGGAACTCGGCCGCCCGGTCCACGGGCTGGCCGATCGCGGCGAGTTCCTCCATGTCGATGCTCACCGTGTTGGTGTCGGCGCAGTACGACGCGGGCGGTGTGCTGTTGCCGCTGTCGCACTCGCCGCCGTCGTCCACGATCTGGGGCGGCTCCACGCCTGCGCCCGCGAACGCCTCGTCGAGGCTCTGCTGCAGCAGCCCGACGCTCCGCTCGTCGATCGTGATGTCACCCGACCCGTCGTCACCGGAGTGGAACGGCTGCTCCGTGATGCGGGCGTCGACGTTCTCCTGGTTGATGCCGGCGCACTCCTTGGCGCCCTGCTCGAAGCCCAGCTGGAAGGCGTAGGTGCGGTCGAACGCCGTGCCGTGCGCGCCCTGCTCGGAGGCCGACTGGCCCGCCTCGTCGCGGATGAAGAACATCGACGCGAGCACCTGGTTCAGGCCCTCCGAAGTGGACACCGCGAAGTACTTGCTCTTGTCCTCGGCGATCCAGCGGAAGTAGGAGCCGGTGAAGCAGTCGGCCTGCTGCTCCTTCACGATCGTCGAGGTCGACTCGTCCACACCGGCCTTGTCGCCGAGCCGGAACTGGATGGCGTGACCGAACTCGTGGCCGAGCACGGTGACGATCGCCATCGGCCCGAACCGCTCCCGCAGCAGGGGCAGCAGCAGGCCCCGGTCCCACGCGACCAGGTCCTCCGGCGGGCAGTAGAAGGCGTTCATCGCCGCGTCGGCCGTGGTGGCGCCGCAGACCTCGATCTCGGCCTCGTTCGGGTCGTACGACAACAGCTGCGCGACTGGCTGGAACTCCTCGCCCCAGTGGACTGGCATCTCCTGCGCCCAGTAGTCACTGACGTCGGCGATCGCGGCGATCGCCAGCTGGTCCTCCTGGCTGTCGCTCGCGTTGCGTACCCGCAGCTCCGGCTTGGGGGCGTCTGGCTTGAGGCCGCTCTCGAAGTGCGTGACGGGCAGACCGGCGATGTCGCCCGCGGTCTGCAGCTGCCCCCTGGTCTCCTCGCCGCACGCGGTCGCCAGCAGCGCGGCGACGGCGGTGAGCCCGGTGATCAGCGCTCTGCGACGGGCGCCGCGCCCCCCAGTGTTGTTCATGAACCGCACCTTACTGAGTGACCTTCGTGCGTACGCGCGGAATCACCGATCAGGAGAAGTCAGTATGGTCGCTCTTCATGAGAGCAGTCCGCCGGTTCACGGTGCACGCACGCGTGCCTGATCAGCTGACGGGCCTGACGGCGCTGGCGACCAACCTGCGCTGGACATGGCATCCGCCGACCCGCGACCTGTTCGCCTCCATGGACGACGCCCTGTTCCGGCGCATCCGGGACCCGCTGCGGATGCTCACCGAGATCCCGGCGGCGCGCCTGGAGGAGCTCGCCGCCGACGAGGACTTCCTCGCCAGGACGAGGGACGCGATCGAGGACCTCGAGCGCTACCTCACCGAGCCGCGCTGGTACCAGCGCAGGGCAGCCGGGGACGAGAACGGGCACCGGGCGCCGGACGCCATCGCCTACTTCTCGATGGAGTTCGGCGTGCACGAGGCACTGCCGAACTACTCGGGTGGCCTCGGCGTGCTCGCGGGCGACCACCTCAAGGCCGCCTCCGACCTCGGCGTGCCGATGATCGGCGTCGGACCGCTCTACCGGGCGGGCTACTTCCGCCAGTCGCTCTCGCTCGACGGCTGGCAGATCGAGCACTACCCGGTGATCGACCCGAGCGGGCTGCCACTGGAGCTGCTCACCGAGCCGTCGGGCGAGCCGGTGGTGGTGCACGTCGCGATGCCCGGCGGCCGCGAGCTGCACGCGCAGATCTGGAAGGCGAGCGTCGGCCGCGTATCGCTGCTGCTGCTCGACACCGACGTCGAGAGCAACGACGAGGACCTGCGCGGTGTCACCGACCGCCTCTACGGCGGCGACGCCAACCACCGCATCCGGCAGGAGATCCTCGCCGGCATCGGCGGGATGCGCGCGGTGCGGCGCTACTGCGAGCTGACCGGGCACCCGCAGCCCGAGGTGTTCCACACCAATGAGGGCCACGCCGGGTTCCTCGGCCTGGAACGGGCTCGCGAGATCCTCGCTGACGGGCAGCTGACCTTCGACGAGGCGCTCTCGGCGGTGCGCGCGGGGACGGTGTTCACCACGCACACCCCGGTGTCGGCCGGGATCGACCGGTTCCCCGTCGACCTGGTGCAGCACTACTTCGGCGACGGGCGGCTGCTGCCGAACGTCGACCCTCGGCGGGTGCTGGCGCTGGGCGCCGAGGACAACCCCGGCATGTTCAACATGGCGCACATGGGGCTGCGGCTGGCCCAGCGCGCCAACGGCGTCTCCGCGCTGCACGGCCGGGTGTCGCGGCGGATGTTCGCCAACCTGTGGCCGGGCTTCGACGTCGCCGAGGTCCCGATCAGCTCGGTGACCAACGGCGTGCACGGGCCGACGTGGGTGGCCAGGGAGATGAGCGCGCTGCTCGGCGGCAGCGACGAGGAGTGGGGTCACGACGGGCACGAGGCCGGCATCGACGAGTCGGTGACCGACGAGCAGCTGTGGGAGCTGCGCCGCGAGCTGCGCGGCAACCTCGTCGCCGAGGTGCGCCGCCGCGCGCGCGACGCGTGGCTGCAGCGGGGTGCGTCCGCGCTGGAGCTGGGCTGGACCGAGCGCATCTTCGACCCTGACGTGCTGACGGTCGGCTTCGCCCGCCGCGTGCCGACCTACAAGCGGCTCACGCTGATGCTGCGCGACCCCGAGCGGCTGCGGGCCCTGCTGCTGGACGAAGAGCGGCCCATCCAGATCGTGGTCGCGGGAAAGTCCCACCCGGCCGACGAGGGCGGCAAGGCGCTCATCCAGCAGATCGTGCGCTTCGTCGACGACCCCGCGGTGCGCCAGCGGATCGTCTTCCTGCCCGACTACGGGATGTCGATGGCGCGCTACCTCTACCGGGGCTGCGACGTGTGGCTGAACAACCCGACGCGGCCGCTGGAGGCGTGTGGAACGTCGGGCATGAAGGCCGCTCTCAACGGCTGTCTCAACCTCTCCATCAGGGACGGCTGGTGGGACGAGTACTACGACGGCAGCAACGGCTGGGCCATCCCCACCGCGGACGGCGTCACCGACCCGCTGCTGCGCGACGACCTGGAGGCCGACGCGCTGTACGACCTCCTCGGCCAGCAGATCGCGCCGCTGTTCTACGACCGCGACGCCACCGGCGTGCCCAAGGGCTGGATGTCCATGATCTGGCACACGCTCCGCACGCTCGGCCCGCGCGTGCAGGCCTCGCGGATGGTGCGCGAGTACGTCGAGTCGTACTACCTGCCCGCGGCGACGATGGTGGCCGAGGCGAGCCGGGACGGCTACGCCGGCTCCCGCGCGTTCGCCGGGTACCGCACGCGGCTGGACCTCGCGTGGAACCGGGTGCGCGTGCTCGACACGGAGCTGGTGGTCGAGGGCGCCGACGCGCTCGTGGTCGGCGGGGACGTGCGGGTACGGGCCGGGGTCGACCTCGCGGGGCTCGACGAGTCCGAAGTGGACGTCCAGGCGGTGGTGGGCCGGGTCGGGGACACCGACGACCTCGAGGACGTGGTGACCGTGCCGATGCGGCCTGCCGGCCGCGGTGTGTTCGACGCCACGTTGCGGTTGCCGCACGCGGGCGCGCTGGGCTACACGGTGCGTGTGCTGCCGAAACATCGCCTGCTCGCCAGCCCCGCCGAGCTGGGAAAGGTCGTCCTCGCGTGACACGGGGTCGTGCGAGCGGTGCGTGGTGAGTCGGTGACAATGGCCCACGTGAACTCGGTGCAGGAGAACCTCGACGATCTCGTCGTCCACCTGTCGGGCGTCGAGGTGCGGCGCGGCGGCAACAAGCTGCTCGCCGACCTCGACTGGTCGGTGGAGCTCGACGAACGCTGGGTGGTGCTCGGGCCCAACGGCGCGGGCAAGACGACGCTGCTGAAGCTGGCCGCCGCGGAGCTGCACCCGACGAGCGGCACGGTCCATGTGCTGGGCGAGCGGCTCGGCCGCGTGGACGTCTTCGAGCTGCGGCCCCGCATCGGGTTCACCTCCGCCGCGATCAACGGGCGCGTGCCGCCGGAGGAAAAGGTCCGCGATGTCGTGGTCAGCGCGGGCTACGCCGTGCTCGGCCGCTGGCGCGAGGCCTACGACTCGCTCGACACCGATCGCGCCGACGACCTGCTCGGCGCGCTCGGCATCGGCCACCTCGCAGGCCGCATGTACGGCACCCTGTCGGAGGGCGAGCGCAAACGCACGCTGATCGCCCGGTCGCTGATGACCGACCCGGAGCTGCTCCTGCTCGACGAGCCCGCCGCGGGCCTCGACCTCGGTGGCCGCGAGGACCTGGTGGCGCGGCTTTCGTCACTCGCGCTCGACCCGGACGCCCCCGCGATGGTTCTGGTGACCCACCACGTCGAGGAGATCCCGCCCGGCTTCACGCACGCCCTGCTGCTCGGCGAGGGCCGCGCGGTGGCGGCCGGCCTGCTCGACGACGTGCTGACCAGTGAGAACCTGTCCGCGACCTTCGGGCAGGACCTGCTTCTGGAACGTTCGGGTGATCGATTCTTCGCCCGGCGCCGGTAACGTGCGGTGAACATCTAGCAGTCAAGGAGGATGGCGTGGGCGAGTTCGTACGTCTCGAGGTCGAAGCGGGGGTCGGCACGATCCGGCTCGACCGCCCGCCGGTCAACGCACTGAACTACCAGGTGCAGGCGGAGCTCAGGGAGGCCGCCGAGGAGGCCGCCGACCGCGGCGACGTCCGCGCCGTGATCCTCTACGGCGGCGAGAAGACCTTCGCGGGCGGCGCGGACATCAAGGAGATGGCCACCAAGTCCTACGTGGAGATCTCGAAGTTCGGCGCCGAGCTGACGGCCTCGCTGACCGTGATCGCCGAGCTGCCGAAGCCCACGGTCGCCGCCGTCACCGGCTACGCGCTCGGCGGCGGGCTGGAACTGGCGCTCACCGCCGACCGTCGGGTGATCGGCGACAACGTGAAGGTGGGCCAGCCCGAGATCCAGCTCGGCATCATCCCCGGTGGGGGCGGCACGCAGCGGCTGGCCCGGCTGATCGGCCCGAGCAAGACCAAGGATCTCGTCTACACGGGCCGGTTCGTGAAGGCAGAGGAGGCGCTGGCGATCGGGCTCGTCGACGAGGTCGTGGCCCCCGACGACGTCTACTCGGCGGCGCACAAGTGGGCCGCGCAGTTCGTGAACGGCCCGGCCGTGGCGCTCAGGGCCGCCAAGGCCGCCATCGACGGCGGGCTCGACCAGGACCTGCGCAACGGGCTCAAGCTGGAGACCCAGCTGTTCACGGCGCTGTGGGCCACCGAGGACCAGACCGCCGGCATGCAGTCGTTCATCGAGAACGGTCCGGGCAAGGCCACCTTCGAGGGGAAGTGACGTGACGGACGTGATCGACCCCGCGCCGAACCCGCACGCGAGCGCCGAGGAGGTGCGCGCCGCCTACGGCGACCCGAAGCTCGCCAACGTGCTCTACCACGACTGGGAGGCGGGCACCTACGACGAGAAGTGGTCGATCTCGTACGACGAGCGCTGCATCGTCTACGCGACGGACGTGTTCAACGCGGTCGCCGGTGAGCAGGACCAGCCCTACCCGACGGCGATGGAGCTGGGCAGCGGCACCGGTTTCTTCCTGCTGAACCTCATGCAGGGCGGCGTGATCAAGAAGGGCTCGGTCACCGACCTCTCGCCCGGCATGGTCCAGGTGGCGCTGCGCAACGCCGAGAAGCTGGGCCTCGACGTGGACGGCCGGGTCGCCGACGCCGAGCGGATCCCCTACGACGACAACAGTTTCGACCTCGTCGTCGGCCACGCCGTGCTGCACCACATTCCGGACGTGCAGGCCGCGTTCCGCGAGGTGCTGCGCGTGCTCAAGCCGGGAGGGCGGTTCGTCTTCGCGGGGGAGCCGACCAAGATCGGTGACTTCTACGCGCGCAAGCTCGGGCAGCTGACCTGGTGGCTCACCACCAACGTCACGAAGCTGCCCGCGCTGCGGGAGTGGCGGCGGCCGCAGGAGGAGCTCGACGAGTCCTCCCGTGCGGCGGCGCTCGAAGCCGTGGTCGACCTGCACACGTTCGACCCCTCGGAGCTGGAGCGCACGGCGCTCGGCGCGGGCGCGGTGGACGTCAAGGCCGTGACCGACGAGTTCAGCGCGGCGCTCGTGGGCTGGCCGGTGCGCACGTTCGAGGCGGCCGTCCCGCAGGAGAAGCTCACCGTGCGCTGGCGTCTTTTCGCCTACCACATGTGGCTTCGACTGTCCGCTGTGGACAAGAAGCTGCTCTCGAAGGTGTTGCCGCGCGAGCTGTTCTACAACGTGATGATCACCGGCACCAAGCCGCCCGCCCCGATGGAACCGTAGTTGCCGTACGCCTTCTCGCTCGACGACGTCGCCTTTCTGCGATCGGCGCAGGGCGAGAAGGCGCTCGCGGCGTGTGCAGAACTGCCGCTGACCGACGCGAGCCGGATCGCCGACGTCGGCACGGCCCGGCGGCTCGTGGGCGACCGCTACGCCGCCGCGCTGGAGACCGTGGTGCTGCGGCGCAAGGCCGTCACCAAGCTGGCGGACGCGGGCGGGTGGCTGTTCACCGGTGACGCCCTGCAGCAGGCGAGCGCCGCGCCGGTCGCCGCGTACCGGGCGCGCAGGCTCTCCGGCCGCGACGTGCACGACGTGACCTGCTCGGTCGGCGCCGACCTGGTGGAACTGGCGGGCAGCGCGGCACGGTGTGTCGGGTCCGATGTGGACGAGGTCAGGCTCGCGATGGCCGCGCACAACTGCGAACGGGCGGGGGTGTCGCCGCTTCTGGCGCGGGCCGACGCCCTGCGGCCGGTGACGAGGGACTGTGTGGTGGTGGCCGATCCGGCGCGCAGGGACTCCTCGGGGCGCAGGACGTGGCGCCCGGAGGACTTCGTTCCCGCTCTCGACGACCTCGCGGGCGCCTACGTGGGCCGTGATCTGGTGGTCAAATGCGCCCCGGGTATCGACCCGGCCGCCGTGCCGTGGGCGCGCGAGGTGGAGCTGATCTCGCTCGACGGCCAGGTGCGCGAGGCGTGCCTGTGGAGCGACGGGCTCGCCACGGTGGCGCGCCGGGCCACCGTGCTGCGCTCCGACGGGACACAGTGGACGGTCACGGACGCGGACCCCGACGACGCCGGGGTGGGGGAGCCGGGGGAGTGGATCGTCGACCCGGACGGCGCCGTGGTGCGAGCGGGGCTCGTGCGGCACTACGGGGCGCGGCACGGCTTGTGGCAGCTCGACGAGCGGATCGCCTACCTCACGGGTGACACGCCGCCGCCGGGCGTGCGGGCGTTCCGCGTGCTGGAGTTCGACAACTACAGCGAGAAGGGCCTGCGGGCGACACTGCGCAGGCACGACATCGGGCGCGTCGAGATCCTCGTGCGCGGCCTGGACATCGATCCCAACGCGCTGCGCCGCAGGCTCAAGCCCAAGGGGACCGAGGAGGCGAGCGTCGTGCTCACCCGCATCGGCCGCACACCCATGGCCTTCCTCTGCCGAGCGGAACGGATCCCCGCCTGACACCGCGCGCGAGTCCCCCGTTCCTGCCCGCGAGTCCCCCGTTCCGGCCCGCGAGTCCCCCGTTCCGGCCCGCGAGTCCCCCGTTCCTGCCCGCGAGTCCCCCGCTCCGGCCCGCGAGTCCCCCGCTCCGGCCCGCGAGTGCCCCGTTCCGGCACGCGGCGTGATTCACCTCGCCCCCCGCGACCGCCGCCACTCACTGTCCTGAAGGCAGAACTCGCGGTCTTGAACGCAGAACTCGGCGTCTGGAGCGGGGGACTCGCGGTCTGGAGCGGGGGACTCGCGCGCCGGAGTGGGGGACTCGCGGTCTGGAGTGCACGGCTCGCGGCCCACAGGGGTTCGCTTGTCCTTCACCTCCTGCTCATGATCGTCGGCAACGCTGACGCCATGTCCGACGACGACAGAGTGGGTATCGACCGGCGGTCCTTCCTGGGCCTGACCGGGGTCAGCGCGGCGGCCTTGGCGCTGGGCACCGGAACGTCCGCCTCGGCCGCTCCCGGCGGGGAGGGGCGGGTGACCGCCGACCCGTTCGGACTCGGCGTCGCGTCGGGGGATCCCGAACCCGACGGCGTCGTGCTGTGGACCCGGCTCGCCCCGGAACCCCTCGCCGAGGACGGGCACGGCGGCATGTCGCGGCGGTCGGTCACCGTCGAGTACGAGGTGGCCGAGGACGAGCGGTTCCGCCGCGTGGTCCGCAGGGGCAGGGCGCTCGCGTCGGCGGAACTGGCCCATTCGGTGCACCCGGAGGTGCGCGGGCTCCGGCCGGGTCACGAGTACTTCTACCGCTTCCGCGCGGGCGGGTACGTCAGCCCTGTCGGCCGCACCCGCACCGCGCCCGCACCGCACGAGCGCGGCGGCGCGCTGTCGCTCGCGCTCGCTTCGTGCCAGGCGTGGTACCACGGGCACTTCACGGCCTACCGGCACCTCGCGGCCGATGACCCGGACCTGGTGTTCTTCCTCGGCGACTACATCTACGAATACGCGATCAACGCGGGAAACCTGTGGCGGCAAGGCGTTTCCGTCGGCCCGGCACACGACGCCGAGACGCAGACGCTCGAGCAGTACCGGCTGCGCTACGCACTGTTCAAGAGCGATCCGCACCTGCGCGCGGCCCACGCCCGCGCGCCGTGGATCGTCACGTGGGACGACCACGAGGTGCAGAACAACTACGCCGACGCCCACTCCCAGTACGGCATCTCGCCCGAGGACTTCGAGCGCAGGCGGGCGGTGGCCTACCGCGCGTACTACGAGAACCTGCCGCTGCGCAGGACATCGCTACCGAGCGGCCCTGACATGCGGCTGTACCGCAGGACGACGTGGGGCGGGCTCGCCGACTTCCACGTGCTCGACACCCGGCAGTACCGCGACAACTTCCCCTCGGACACCACGGCGGGCGGCGAGCACACCGATCCGCGGCGCTCGATCCTCGGCGCGGAGCAGGAACGCTGGCTGCTCGCCGGGCTCGGCCGCTCGCGCGCGACGTGGAACGTGCTCGCGCAGCAGGTGGTCATGGCGCAGATCGACCGCGACACCGGGCCGGGCCGGACGTTCAGCATGGACCAGTGGGACGGCTTCACCGCGAGCCGGGACCGCGTGCTCGGCGCCGTCCAGCGCGAGGGCGTGGACAACCTCGTGGTGTTCACCGGTGACATCCACCGGCACGTCGCCGCGGAGCTGAAGGCCGACTTCACCGACCCGTCCTCGCGGACGATCGGCACCGAGCTGGTGACCGGGTCGATCGGGTCCGACGGCGACGGGGCACCCACCGACGGCTACACCGACCTCTGGCTGTCGAACCCCCACGTGCGGTTCTACGACGGTCGCAGGGGTTACGTGCACTGCCGGCTCGACGCCGAGAGGCTGACGTCGGAGTTCAGGGTCGTGGACTACATCGAGCGTGACGACGCGGCGGCCGTCTCCACCGTCGCGCGCTTCGTCACCGAGGCCGGCAGGCCCGGCCTACGGGAGGCGTGATGAACACACTGGTGAAATCCGTGCAGCGGCTCACGGCCACCACCGGCATCGGCTGGATCGAGCTGGCGTGGGCGGCGCGGTCGTACCGGCCGCTGGTCGACCACTTCGCCGTCTACGGCTCGCCGGACCCGGCGTTCGAGCCGGGGCCGGGGACGCTGCTCGGCAAGACGGTGTACGGCCGGTTCCGCCACGCCGAGCTCGGTCCCGCCGGGCGGACGTGGCACTACCGCGTGGCGACCGTCGACGCGGCGGGCGACCGCAGCAGGCCGTCGGCGCTCCTGCGGGCGACCTCGGCGGAGTCGGTGACCGTGCGCGGCAAGCCGGTCGCCGTGATCGGTTCCTTCGACCGCAGGAGCCTGGAGCTGGCACTCGCGCCCGCCGGTTACCAGCAGTACTCGAGCCGGTTCCCGGACGGCGCCGACTACGTCGACGGCGTGAGCAGTCCCTCCGCCGACTGGCCCTACCTGCACCCCGGCCCTGCCGACCGCTGGGCGGGCAGCAAGGCGCACTCGTTCCGGTGGCGGTTCCGGCTGGAGCGCGTGCCCGCGCGGGACCTGGTGCTCGCGGTGTGGCTCATCGACACCCACGCCAGCATCCCCGGTTCGCTCGCGGTGTCCTGCAACGATGCCGCGGTGGCCGAGGTGGAACTGGAGAAGGGCGCGACGAAGGGCTCCCTGCAGGGTGACGCGACGGTGCCCGGCAACCCGCTCCGTCCGTCCGTTGTAGAGCTTCCGCTCCCGGTGGCCGTGCTCCGGGCCGGGGAGAACGTGCTCACGCTCGGCAAGCACGCGGGCTCCTGGCACGCCTACGACGCGCTGGGCGTCTTCGAGCCGGCCGTTTAGCCGCGGGGTTTGGCGACGTCGTCGAGGCTCGCCCAGCCCGGCCGGACGTCGGCCCAGTCGCCGGTGCCGGAGAGCACCGCGATCGAGGACGTCTTGAGGGTGCAGCCGCGGTCCGCGAGCGTGGAGACGAAGTCCTCCAGCCCGGGGTTGTGGCCGATGAACAGCACGGTGTGGGCATCGCCGGGCAGTTCGCGGGCGATGCGGGTGAGCGTGTCCGCCGAGGCGCCGTAGAGCCGCCCGTCGTGGTTGACCTCGGGTGAGCCGCCCAGCTCCCGCCGCACGAGGTGCCAGGTCTGGCGGGCGCGCTTGGCGGTGGAGCACAGCACGAGGTCGAACGCGGGCACGTGTGCGCGCAGCCAGCGGCCCGCGGCGGGGGCGTCGCGGCGACCGCGCTCGGCGAGCGGGCGTTCGTCGTCGGCGACGCCGTAGGGCCAGTCCGACTTGGCGTGCCTGAGGATCACGAGTTCTCGTCGCACACCCCCATCCTGCCCCCAAGGCCACCTTTGTTGCGTTCAACGCAACAAAGGTGGCCTTGGGGAGCGGTCAGATGGAGCGCTGGTAGCTGCGGAACGCTCGGGTGGCCAGCCAGCCGAGCAGCGCGGCGAGGGCGAGCAGCAGGCCCGCCCGCCACGCCACGACGCCCCAGTCCGGGTCGGCCGTCAGCGCCTCCCGGCTGGCGACGGCGGCCCAGTCGACGGGGTTGAACCGTGCGACGTCAGCCACCCAGCCGGGCAGCAGCGCGGGCGCCATCATCACCGACGACAGGAACGCCAGCGGCAGCGTCAGGAACTGCGACACCCCGATCAGCGCCTCCCGCTGCCGGGTGAGCAGCGCCAGCGCGTCCGACAGCGCCGCGAAGACCACGGCGAGCAGCACCGTGCACACCAGCACGGCGAGCACGCCGGTCACACCGCCCGCGTACCGCGCCCCGGCCAGGAGCCCGACGCCGAAGACGATCAGCGACTGGATCACCGTCACGATGCCCTGGTGCACGAGCGAGCCGGTGACGAGCGAGCCCCGGCTCAGCGGCGACGTGAGGTTGCGGTCCAGCACGCCGCGTTCCGCGTCGTCGACGAACGTCGTGCCGCTCCAGCCCGCCGACATCATCGCCGTCATCACGATCACGCCCGGCGTCAGGTACTCCAGGTACGAGTCCACGCCGAAGCCCGGCAGCTCGGCGACCTTCGAGAACAGCTGCCCGAACAGCAGCAGCCAGACCATCGGCTGCACCAGGGTGAACAGCAGGTACGCGGGCTGGCGGGACAGCGTTCGCAGCGAGCGCAGCGTGAGCAGCCCGGTGTGGGTGGCGAACGTGGTCACACCAGCACCCCCTCGGTCCGGTCGGCCTCGCGGTACGCGCGGCCCGCGTGGCGGAGGTAGACGTCGTCGAGCGACGGCCTCGCCATCGTGATCGCCGTCGGCACCACTCCGGCCGCGTCGAGTGCCGCGAGGACGCCGGGCAGTGCCGCGGCTCCGTTGCCGACGCGGGCGCGCAGCACGCCGCCGTCGACGGTCACGTCCGCGACGCCCGGCACCGCGCCAACGGCGTGCCGGGCACGGTGTCGGGCGTCGCCGGCGTCCCCGGCGGCCAACTCCACCTGGACGCTGTCACCGTGCAGCTCGTTCTTGAGCTGCTCGGGGCTGCCCTCGGCGACCACCCTGCCGGCGTCGACGATCACGAGCCGGGCCGCCAGCCGGTCGGCTTCCTCGAGGTAGTGGGTGGTGAGCAGGACCGTGAGCCCGTCGTCTGCCGCGAGGCGGTCGATCTCGGCCCACAGGCCGGCGCGTGCCTCGGGGTCGAGGCCGGTGGTCGGCTCGTCGAGGAACAGCACGCGCGGCCGGTGGACGAGCCCCATCGCGACGTCGAGCTTGCGCTGCATCCCGCCGGACCACTTGCCGGCCAGGCGGTCGGCGGCGTCGCCGAGTCCGAAGCGGGTCAGCAGTTCACGGGCCCGTTCGCGCGCGTCCCGCCGGGAGAGGCCGTACACACGCCCGGACAGCACGAGGTTCTCCCTGCCGGTCGCCATCGGGTCGAACGCCGGCTTCTGCGAGACGTAACCGATCGCGCGGCGCGCCCGCGCGGGATCGCGTCGCACGTCGAACCCGGCGACGGTCGCCGTGCCGGAATCCGGCTTCGACAGGGTGCTGAGGATCCGGACCGTCGTGGACTTCCCCGCTCCGTTCGGGCCGAGCAGTCCGAAGACGACGCCGGTGGGCACGGCGAAGCTCACGCCGTTCAGGGCGCGGACGGCTTTCTCGCCCCGGCCGTAGGTCTTGCCGAGATTCACGGCCTCGATGGCCGTGCCTGATCTGGTGGTGGGCACGGTGGTGCTCCTTCTCCGATGTGGATGGAAGGAGCCGGGCCTCGCTCGGCCGCGTTACCCTGACGAGTGCGGGCACGCTGGGAACGGCGGTCTTTCGCGAGAGCGCCGGACTCCGGTGTGTCGGAGGGGTTCCGGCCGTGGTGTTGCCGCACCGTGGCCGGAGCCCCTCAGCCCTGTTCGGGCCGCTGTGTGTCACTCAGTTCGCTCAGCCAGCTCAGCTCCTCCTTGAACTCCTCGGCGAGGACTTCGTCGACGGCCTCGGGCGTGCGGCCCTCCTCGCGCAACTCGTGCATCCGCCGCCACAGCGCGATGCCCTCGAAGGTGCCCGACCGCAGTTCGTCGAGCAGGGCGCTCACGAACTCGATCTCCGTGCGCAGCAGCGCGTACTTGAACTCCATCTCGATCAGGAAGAGCCGGGGGAAGTTCGGTGGTGCCCACGCGTTGCTCTGGTCGTGGGCCCGTTGCTGCTGCCGCAGCGACCGCAGGCGGGTCTCCAGCAGGTTGATCACCTCGTCGGGCCCGAAGATCGGCATGAGCGAGAGCGCCGCCTCGAACTGCGTGAATTCCTTGGCGGGCCGGGAGAGCAGGTCGCTGAGCCAGTCGGTCATCTCGGTGCTGCCGGCTTCGGTGATGGCGTAGACGGTGCGCTCGGGTCTGCGGCCCTCGCGGACGGTCTCCCGAGCGGTGATCAGCCCGCGCTTCCGCAGTGACTCCACCACCGAGTACAGCGATCCGTAGTTGAGCTTGATGCTGTCTTCCTTGTGCCGCTCGCGCAGGGTGCTGGACATCTCGTACGGGTGCATCGGGCGCTCGTACAGCAGGCACAGCACGGCCAGTGCCAGCGGGTTCGCTCTCGTCCGGCCTGCCATTCCCGCTCCAGATCAAGTGCTCGTAGCCGATTACTCGACTCAGAGTACTACGTAACCGCCGGAAAGCCATCACCCGCACGACAGGGGTAAGTGCGATACCCTCGACATCCAGATGATATGAACATCCAAATGAGGTGCACATCGATGACCAGTGCCGTTCCCGAGATCACCCTGGCCGACCCCGCGGTGATCACCGATCCCTTCACCGCCTACGCGCCCGTCAGGGAGCGCTCGGCGGTCGCCCGGTTGACCGTGCCAGGGCTCGCTCCGATGTGGGGCGTGCTCCGGCACGCGGAGGCGAGGGCGATGCTCAGCGACCCCCGGTTCGAGCTGAGCGAGGAGACCTTCGCTCTGCGGCCCGACGTGCCCGACGACTGCAAGCCGTACATGCGGACGATGCAGGAGATGGAGGGCGGCGAGCACACGCGGCTGCGCAGGCTCGTCGCGCCCGCGTTCACCGCCCGCCGCGCCCAGAGCTTCCGGCCCCGCATCGAGCGGATCGTCGACGGGTTGCTCGACGAGCTGACCGGCCGCGCCGACGGCGGTGTCGTGGACCTGCTGCGGTACTTCGCGCGCCCGCTGCCGATGGACGTGATCTGCGAGCTGGTCGGCATTCCCCGCGCCGACCGTCTCCGCTGGCGCGGGTACGGCACCGCCGTCGCCGCCGGGATCGGCGAGGAGTTCGGCAGGGCCATCCCGGGGATCATCGAGGGAGCGCGCAAGGCCGTCGCGGCCCGGCGTGCCGAACCCGCCGACGACCTGATCGGTGACCTGATCCGCGCGCAGGCCGAGGACGGCGACCGCCTCAGCGACGTCGAGCTGGTCACCCTCGTCTGGAGCGTCGTGCTCGGCGGGCAGACGCCCACCAACCTGATCGCCAACTGCATCGCCACGCTGCTCGCCCACCCCGGCCAGCTGGAGCTGTTGCGGGAGAACCCGGCGCTGCTGCCCGGCGCCGTCGAGGAGCTGACGCGCTGGTGCGGCCCGCAGCTGCTGACGATGCCACGCTTCGCGCGGGAGGACGCCGAGCTCGCCGGAGCGCCGGTGCGCAAGGGTGACTCGGTGACGGTGGTGCTCGCGTCGGTGAACCGGGACCCGCGCGTGTTCGCCGATCCCGACACGCTCGACGTCACGCGTGCGGTGAGCGCGCCAGGGCACCTCGGTTACGCGCACGGACCCCACTTCTGCCTCGGTGCCGCGCTCGCGCGGGTGCAGACCGAGGTGGCGCTGGCGGCGCTGCTGCGCCGATTCCCGGGGCTGGCGGCGGCGGGCGAGGCGACGCGCATGCCGGATCCGGGCACGTGGCGTCTCACCGAGCTGCCCGTCGCCCTTGATCTCCAGTAAGGTCGAGCTCCTACCGTCGTGGAATGACTACCACGGCAAAGGAATCGGTCACCGTGCTCGGCCTGGGCGAGATGGGCGCCGCGCTCGCCCGCGCGTTCCTCTCCGGGGGTCACCCGGTGACCGGGTGGAACCGCACCCGCGAACGGGCCGACGCGCTCGCCGCGAACGGAGCCGTCGTCGCGGAGACCGTGCGTGAGGCGGTGACGGCGAGCCAACTTGTGGTCGTGAGCGTGCAGGGCAACACCGCCGCCCGCGAGGTGCTGGAACAGGCCGGCGACGCGCTCGCCGGCCGCGCCGTGCTGAACCTGACCGACGGGACGTCGGCCGAGGCCCGCTCGGTCGCGCGGTGGGCGGCCGAGCGCGGCGCGGAGTACCTGCACGGGCAGCTCATGACGATCGCCCCCGGCGTCGGGCACCCGGACGCCACGGTGTTCTACGGCGGCTCGCGCGGGGTCCACGACCGGTTCCGCGCCGCGCTGGATCTCTTGGGCGGCAAGGGAGTTCTCGTCTCGGATGACGCGGGCGTGCCGACGCTGTACGGCATGGCCGTGCACGGCACGATGTGGGGTGCGCTCAACGGTTTCCTGCACGCGGCGGCGTTGCTCACGGGCGAGGGAATCGAGCTGACCCGTTTCCTCGAGGCCGCGGATCCGTCGATGTCGGCGCTGCTGTCGCTGCTGCCCTCGATCGCGAGCGAGGTGGACCGCGGCGAGTACGCGCTCGAGTTCGGCGGCCTGCGTCATCACCTGCCCTCGGTGGACGACCTGGTGCGGGAGAGCCGGGCGGCCGGTGTCGACGACGACCTGCCCGCACGAACGCTCGCACTCGTCCGCCGCGCGGTCGCCGACGGGCACGGTGACGACAGCTACGCGCGGCTGGTCGAGTACTTCCGCAAGGGGAGCTGAGTCACCTCAGGCACGCTCGTGGCGAGACGGCGATCGCGGCGCGGCAGGCATCCGGCGATCGTCGCCCCGCCGCTGCTGAACGGCGACCGGGAAGCCGATTGCCTCGGGTGTGACGACGCGGGCAGCGGGGCCGTGCTCCCCTGCGACGGCCACCGCGGCCTCCCACCGTGGTTCCGGCTCGTCCGCCTCGGTGAAGACCGCCGAGGTGAAGGGCGCGCCGAGCATCCGCTCGTAGAACTCCCTGGCGCGGCCGGGCTCCGCGCACGCGAGCACCATCCGGGCCGGCGCCGCCGGGGTGCCCGGCGGGAACGTCCACCCTCGGAACTCCTTCGGCTGCCACAGGGAGAACGCCGCGCCGACCGGGTCGACGAGTGTGGCCAGCCGGCCCTGCTCTCCGACGTCGCAGGGCTCCACCACCATCGTGGCGCCGTCCGCGATCGCCTCCTTCGCGCACGCGCCGACATCGTCCACGGCGAGGTAGTAGGCCACGTGCGGCGAAATGCCGGGCGGGTAGACCGGGTTCGCGAGATCGCTGACGCCGCCGATCCGGTGTCCGCCCGTGGAGATCAGGGTCATGGGCCGCTCACCGAGCCGGCCTGCGGTGAACTCCCAGCCGAGGGTCCGGGACAGAAACGCCGACGTGCCCTCGACGTCGCGGGTCTTCAGGTCCAGCCAGCAGAACTCGCCGACGGACCCGAGCCGTCCGCTCACGCGGTGGGCCTGCCCGCGCCCGCGAAGCTGTCGCCGGGCTCGCGGTAGTTGTGCACCTGCACGGCCTGGCCGAAGGTCGGGGCGTCGATCATCTGCTGGTTGCCGATGTAGATGCCGACGTGGTGGATCTTCGTCGCCGGGTCGCCGTAGAAGATCAGGTCGCCGAGCCGCGGCTCCTCATCGGCGGGCACGAGCGGGACACTGTTGTACTGCCAGTGCGCCGTGCGCTGCAGCGTCACCCCTGCCGAGGCGTAGGCCGCCGTCGTGAGGCCGGAGCAGTCGAAGCCGATGTCGCCCTTCTCCTGGCCGTTGCCGCCCCACTCGTACGGCAGGCCGATCTTGTCGATCGCGAAGGTCACCGCCGTGAGCGCGGCCCGGTTGGGCGGGGTGCCCGCCATGCCCACGGTGCCGTAGACGTTCGCGGTCGCGAGCACGCGGTGCAGGAACAGCGGGGCGTCGTGGATGGCCGACACGCCCTCGAGCCACTGCTGGCCGTTGCCGAGGTTGCGCCCGCCGTCGCACAGCGCGCGGGCCGCCGCCAGCGCGGCGTCGTCGAAGTCCTGGACGTCGGGTTCCTCGTCCGAGGCGCTGACCCGGTAGCGGTCCCACAGCGCGGGGGAGAGCTGCAGCGGGCCCGCGGCGCCGTCGACGGAGATGACCTCGCCGGAGAAGTCCCGCAGCTCGATCGTGCCGATCGGCCGGGCCATGGTGCCGTCGGGGCCGATCTCGCCGCCTCCGGCCCTGCCGTGGTCCGTGGTGGTGCTGCCGATGCCCGCGAGCGTCACCCACGACAGGTCGCACCCGGGCTGCTCCTCACCGAGCCGCACGGTCGCCGACGCGTAGGCGTACATCGCGCGCCTCGGGATGCCGAGCCAGTCGGCCACGTCGTCGACCCACGCCTCGAAGCGCGGGCCCGTCTCCTCGGGCACCGCGGTCTGGCTCGGCGTCGGCGGTGCCGTGGTGGTCGAGAGCGGGGCGGTGGTGCTCGTGGTGCCCGCCGTTCCCGCCCGGCCCGCCGAGGCCGCCGCCGTCACGTCGCCGTCGCCCGGCGACAGCCGCAACGTGACCACCAGCGTGCCCGCCGCCACCACGGCCGCGACGAGCGCCACGATGAGCGTTCGCCGCCGGGGACGTGGCTTCGGTGCCTCGTCCTCGGGGTGCGTGGTGGGTTCGTCCCCCAACGTCATGAGCCCAGAATAGGGAGCCGAGGTTGCGTCCCGGTGAGCACGGCCCTCACGCCCGGCGTCCGGCGAGCCGGTCGAGCAGGAACTCGCGCAGCCCTTCGAGGTCGGTGTCCACCGCGACCTCGGTGAACGGTCCTCCGGTGAGCCCGTCGGTGTCGGCCTTCTGCCCCTGCGGGCGCCGGTCGACGATGGTGGCGCCCCGGGCGGGACCCACCGAACACTCCACCCGTACCGGGGCCGGCGCCGTGCGCAGGATGCCCGGGCGGATCGCCTCGGCGACGGCCACCGCGTCGTGCACGACGATGCCCTCGAAGCCGAGCGCCTTGCGGTAGTGGGCGAGGTAGTCGGGGGTGAGTGCGTCGAGCGCGGCGCCGATCGGGCCGGAGGCCGCCAGCCTGCCGAGCCAGGCGGCGTCGACCGCGCAGCGGTGGGTCAGGTCCAGCGGCACGAGCGTGCACGGCACCTCGCCGCCCGCGAGCACGCGGTGCGCCGCCTCGGGGTCGCTCCAGATGTTGAACTCCGCCGCCGCCGTGGTGTTGCCCCCGGCGAGCCCGCCGCCCATGATCACGAGCCTGCCGATCCTGCTTGCCAGGCCGGGGTGTGCCGCGAGCAGCGCCGCGATGTTCGTCAGCGGGCCGATCGGGGCGATGGTCACGGGATCGTCGGCGGCCTCGAGCAGCGAGGCGAGCAGAGTGACCGCGTCGGTCGGCTCCAGCTCACGGGAGGGCTCGGGCAGTGCGGCGGAGCGGCCGGAGAGCCCGTCGCTGCCGTGCACCGGGCGAGCCTCCCTCGGCTGCCGATGCACCAGGGGACGCTCCGCGCCCGCGGCGACCGGCACGTCGTCCCGCTTGCACAGCGCGAGCACCCGCTGCGCGTTCCGGGTGGTGGCCGTGAGCGGGACGTTGCCGAACACGGTGGTGACGCCGAGGAGGTCCACGTCGTCGGACAGCGCCGCGAGCGCGATCGCGAACGCGTCGTCGACGCCCGGGTCGGTGTCGATGATCAGCTTCGTCCTCAAGGTCACTCCTCGAACTCGGCCTACCCCCGACAGGTTACGGTCACCGCATGACGTCCATGTGGGGATCGCCGGTGCTCTCGCGAGTTCAGGCCTGGCGGCGGGGGCGCAGGGACCCCGAGCAGGCGAAGTTCCTGACCGCCGACTCGCTGCGCTGGATCGTGCGCAACCGCGCCTTCACGCCCTGGTACCTCGTGCGCTACTGGCGCCTGCTGAAGTTCCGGATCGCCAACCCGCACATCGTGTTGCGCGGCATGGTCTTCCTCGGCAAGAACGTCGAGATCCACTGCCGTCCCGGCTACGGGCGGATGGAGATCGGCCGCTGGGTGCACATCGGCGACGGCAACGCCATCCGTTGCCACGAGGGCTCCCTGCGCATCGGCGACAAGACCGTGTTCGGCAGGCAGAACGTCGTCAACGGCTACCTCGACATCGAGCTCGGCGCCGCGACCCTCGTGGCCGACTGGGTCTACATCTGCGACTTCGACCACGTCACGGCGGACATCAACCTGCCGATCAAGGACCAGGGGATCGTCAAGTCGCCGGTGCGGATCGGCCCGGACACGTGGATCGGCACGAAGGTCTCCGTGCTCAAGGGCACGCGCGTCGGCCGGGGCTGCGTGCTCGGCGCGCACGCGGTGGTGCGCGGCGACATCCCCGACTACGCCATCGCGGTGGGCTCGCCGGCGCGGGTGGTGCGCGACCGCAAGGCCGACTACGAGGCCGACGCCGAACGGCGCGAGGCGGTCAAGGACATGGCCCGCAAGGCGAACAAGGCGCTGCAGAAGACCCTCGGCGAGGGGTGAGGATCGCACGGGGTCCGGCATCGGGGGCTTTCCACCGAAGTAGTTAGCCGCTATAACTAACTGTCACGGTGGCGTCACCGCAACACCACAGCCGACAACCCGCGCTCCGGCGCGGGTTCCTTGCAGAGCCTGAGGAGTTGCCGTGCCCAGACGTTCCCTGGTGGCCGCCGTCACCGGCGCCACCGTGCTCGCGCTCGTCACCGCGACGACGCCGGCCATGGCGCAGCCCGCCGCCTCTCCGGGCGCCCCGGCGGCGGCGCAGTGCAGCGACGAGCCGCGCGATCTGCCCGTTCACGAGTTCACCGACCACAGCGAGCTGGGCATCGAGCTCGCCCGCATCGAGCGGGTCAGCGGTGGCGCGGTCGACGTGACCGAGGTCGGCCGGAGCAACCGGGGCAGGGAGGTCTGGGCCGCGCGGGTCGGCACCGGGCCCAAGGCCGTGCTGATCACCAGCGAGATCCACGGCAACGAGAAGACCGGCACCGACGCGATCCTGCGACTGCTCGACTACCTCGGCACCAGCGACTCGCCCAAGGCCAAGCGCTGGCGCTCCGAACTGACGGTCGTGGCGATCCCGAAGATGAACCCCGACGGCGCCGAGCTCGACCGCCGCGGCAACGACATGACGTGGGACGAGGTCACCGCCCGGTTCCCGCAGCTGCGCGGCAGCGAGCCCGCGTGGAACTACTACACCACCCCGCGTCAGGGCGACGACTACTCGCAGCGGCCCGGCTTCGACGTCAACCGCGACTACAACCCCGACCTGTCCTACGAGCCGAAGCCGGAGGACTTCCCCGGCACGTCGGCAGACACCGGCTGGTACATCACGCCGGAGTCGCGCATCGTCCGTGACGTCTACAAGGGCCTCGTCGCGGAGTTCGGCGAGGTGGACACCTACGTCGACCTGCACCACCAGGGCGCCTGCTACGTGATGCCGGACGACCCGAGCCGCTTCGTCACCATGTCGATCTCCGGCAGGTTCGTGGACGATCCGGCCACCACGCCGGGCTTCGAGCAGTACGCCGACACCTACGACCTGGAGTACTCGAAGCAGCTCAACGTCGCCGTCTACAACGCGCTGCAGGGCCGGGCCAACAACAACCCGCTCTTCGGCAACATCACGCTGTACCCGCAGGACACGAACCTGCCCGGCACGGGGCTCGGCTCGTTCGCCCTCAACGGCAGCGGCGCGGTGCTGTTCGAGGTGCGCGGGCAGACGCAGACGCTGGGCCAGAAGTACCGGACGCAGCTGACCCAGACCGTCTACGTCGGACTCGACGGCATGCTGTCGTCGATCGCGAGCGGCCAGGTGGAGAACCTCGACCCGGCCGTCTACGACACCATCCCGCCGCGCGGCCCCAGCATCGCCGATGCCGAGCGCCGGAGCCTCCAGGTCCTGGAGCCCTAGCCCCTTCTGCAGTGAAGGCCACCTTCACTGCGTTCAACGCAGGCAAGGTGGCCTTCACTGCGGTCAGGTGAGCCCTCCTAGTCGGCTGCCTTCGGGACAGCGGGGTAGGGCACGAACGTGCTCGTGTTCTCGTCCACGGTGAGCTGCTTGCCGATGGTCGGGAACGCCCGTTGCGGGCAGGCCGGGCGGTCGCACACCTTGCAGCCCATGCCGATGGGTGTGGCGGCCGCCCGGTCGTCGAGGTCGAGGCCGGTGGAGTAGATGAGCCGCCGCGCGTGCCGGAGCTCGCAGCCGAGGCCGACGCTGAACATCTTGCCGGGGCTGCCGTAGCCGCCGATGTTGCGCGCGATCGTGCGCGCGATCCAGAAGTAGCTCTTGCCGTCGGGCAGCGTCGCGATCTGCGTGATGATCTTGCCGGGTGAGGTGAACGCCTCGTAGATGCACCACAGCGGGCACGCGCCGCCGACGCGGGAGAAGTGGAAGCCCGCCGCCGACTGCCGCTTCGACATGTTGCCTGCGCGGTCGACGCGCACGAACGAGAACGGCACGCCGCGCGCCTTCGGCCGCTGCAGCGTGGAGAGCCGGTGGCACACGGTCTCGAAGCCCACGCCGAAGTGGTCGCACAGCCGCTCGATGTCGTAGCGGTACTTCTCCGCCGTCGACAGGAACGGGCCGTAGGGCAGGATCAGCGCGCCCGCGAAGTAGTTCGCCAGCCCGACCCTCGCCAGTGAGCGGGCCGCTGGGCCGGAGAACGCCCACGAGTCGGCGAGCTCGGTGATCAGGTCGTCGTACTCCAGCAGCGCGATCTGCGAGGCCATGCGGAACGCCCGCTGCCCGACGCGCAGGCTCGGCGCGAGCCGCAGGATCCGCGCGTCCGGCTCGTACCGGTGCTGCTGGCCCGCCGCCTCGTCGATGCCCTCGCTGGTCACGGTCACGCCGTAGTGGTTGGTCAGCCGGTCGAGCAGCGCGCGGTGCACGTCGCCGCGCCGCAGTCCCATCTCGGTGGACATGGCCTCCGCCCGCTCGTCGAGCTCGGCGACGTAGTTCTCCCGCTCGTAGAAGAAGTCACGGACCTCCTCGTGCGGCAGCGCCGCGGCGGCGCTGCCGTGCAGGCCGGTGCCGTTCTCGGTGACCAGCGCGGCCGTGGTCTCCACGGCGTTGCGGTAGGAGCGGTGCAGCTTCACGAGCGCCTGCGCGATGGCGGGCAGGTTGGTGGCGAGCTCGTTGAGCTCGCTCGTGCTCGCCTCCAGCCCGATCGCCTCGTCGAGCAGGGCCTCGCGCGCGTCGGCGACGAGCCGCGCGGTGTCGTTGTTGGCGAAGAACTCGGTGTCGACGCCGAACGCCTCGGTGATCCGCAGCAGCACTGGAACGGTCAAGGGGCGGGTGTTGTGCTCGATCTGGTTGAGGTAGCTGGGGCTGATTTCCAGCAGCCTCGCCAGGTCCGCCTGGCTCATCGAGCGGCTCTCGCGCAGATGCCGCAGCTTCGCGCCGGCGAAAGTCTTGTCCACCATCGGCCTTCTCCTCGGAGATCTTCCGGCCCGTACCGATCAAGGAACCGGTTCAGTCCCCAACTTTTCTGTGACGTGTGAAGCGGCGCTTCGCAACCTTCGCAACATGCTACGGAGATTTCGCAGAAATTGGCAAATTGGAGCTGTGGCGTCGTTTCCGCAGCGCATGTCATGGTCAGACGGACAGCGAGGCAATCGCAAAGTTTGCAAAGGTGGAGACGTCCAATGGTTCAGAACCTCGAGCAGGCAGCCGCGGAGCTGGCGAAGAAGTGGGAGACCGACCCGCGCTGGAAGGGCGTGAAGCGGTCCTACACCGCCCAGGACGTGGTGAAGCTGCGCGGCAGCGTCGTCGAGGAGCACACGCTGGCCCGGCGCGGCGCCGAGAAGCTGTGGAAGCTCCTGCACACCGAGGACTACGTGCACTCGCTGGGTGCGCTCACCGGTAACCAGGCGGTGCAGCAGGTCCGCGCAGGCCTCAAGGCGATCTACCTCTCCGGCTGGCAGGTGGCGGCCGACGCCAACCTGGCCGGCCAGACCTACCCCGACCAGAGCCTGTACCCGGCCAACTCGGTGCCCGCCGTCGTTCGCCGCATCAACAACGCGCTGGGCCGCGCCGACCAGATCACCTGGGCCGAGGGCAACACCGACATCGACTGGTTCGCCCCGATCGTCGCCGACGCCGAGGCGGGCTTCGGTGGTCCGCTCAACGCGTTCGAGCTGATGAAGGGCATGATCGCCGCGGGAGCCGCCGGCGTGCACTGGGAGGACCAGCTCGCGTCGGAGAAGAAGTGCGGCCACCTCGGCGGCAAGGTGCTCATCCCGACCAAGCAGCACGAGCGCACCCTCAACGCCGCACGCCTCGCGGCCGACGTGCTCGACGTGCCGAGCCTCGTCATCGCCCGCACCGACGCGCAGGCCGCGACGCTGATCACCAGCGACGTGGACGAGCGCGACCAGAAGTACATCACCGGCGAGCGCACGTCGGAGGGCTTCTACAAGGTCCGCAACGGCATCGAGCCGTGCATCGACCGCGGCCTCGCCTACGCCGAGTACGCGGACCTGCTGTGGATGGAGACCTCCGAGCCCGACCTCGAGGTCGCCCGCCAGTACGCCGAGGCCATCAAGGCGAAGTACCCGGACCAGATGCTGGCCTACAACTGCTCGCCGTCGTTCAACTGGAAGAAGCACCTGGACGACGCGACCATCGCGAAGTTCCAGCGCGAGCTCGGCCACATGGGCTACAAGTTCCAGTTCATCACGCTGGCCGGCTTCCACGCCCTGAACTACTCGATGTTCGACCTGGCCAAGGGCTACGCCGCCGACGGCATGACCGCCTACGTGGACCTGCAGGAGCGCGAGTTCGCCGCCGAGGAGCGCGGCTACACCGCCACCAAGCACCAGCGCGAGGTCGGCACCGGCTGGTTCGACCAGGTCAGCACGGCGCTCAACCCGGAGAGCTCGACCACCGCGCTCACCGGTTCGACCGAAGAGGCCCAGTTCTAGGAGAGCAGCCCTTTCAGAAGGGACGACGAGATGGCTGACACGCTCAACTACCGGCTCGAGGTCACCGGCCCCACCGGTGACCGGTTCGACGAGATCCTCACCCCGGCGGCGCTGGAGTTCGTGGCGAAGCTGGACAACGCGTTCGCCGGCCGTCGGCGGGAACTGCTCGACGCCAGGCGGCGCAGGCGGGACCGGATCGCCTCGGGCGAGGAGAAGCTCGGCTTCCTCCCCGAGACGCGCTGGATCCGCGGCGACGACTCCTGGCAGGTCGCGCCGCCCGCCCCGGGGCTGGAGGACCGGCGCGTCGAGATCACCGGGCCCACTGACCGCAAGATGACGGTCAACGCGCTGAACTCCGGCGCGAAGGTGTGGCTCGCCGATTTCGAGGACGCCACCTCGCCGACGTGGAGCAACGTGGTGGGCGGCCAGCTCAACCTGTTCGACGCGATCCGGCGGAACATCGACTTCACCGACAACGGCAAGCGCTACGCGGTCGGGGACGACCCGGCGACGATCGTCGCCCGGCCGCGTGGCTGGCACCTGGTGGAGAAGCACATCCGGATCGACGGCCGCCCCGTGTCGGCCAGCCTCGTCGACTTCGGTCTCTTCTTCTTCCACAATGCGAGGCGGCTCGTGGCCAAGGGCAGCGGACCGTACTTCTACCTGCCGAAGCTGGAGAGCCATCTCGAGGCGCGGCTGTGGAACGACGTCTTCCGCCTCGCGCAGCGGGAGCTGGGCCTGCCGAGGGGCACCATCAGGGCGACCGTGCTGATCGAGACGATCACCGCGGCGTTCGAGATGGATGAGATCCTCTACGAGCTGCGCGAGCACGCGGCGGGGCTCAACGCGGGCCGGTGGGACTACATCTTCAGCCTCATCAAGACCTTCGGCGCGGCGGGGCAGGACTTCGTGCTGCCCGACCGCGCCCAGGTGACGATGACCGTGCCGTTCATGCGGGCCTACACCGAGCTGCTGGTGCGGACGTGCCACAGGCGCGGCGCGCACGCGATCGGCGGCATGGCGGCGTTCATCCCGAGCAGGGACCCCGAGGTGAACGCGACCGCGCTGGAGAAGGTCCGGCAGGACAAGGAGCGCGAGGCCGGTGACGGCTTCGACGGCTCGTGGGTCGCGCACCCCGGCCTGGTGCCGGTGTGCCGCGAGGTGTTCGACGACGTGCTCGGCGGCTGGCCGAACCAGCTCGGCAGGCTGCGCGAGGACGTGGAGATCACCGAGGACGACCTGCTCAACGTGGCCAGCGCCGGTGGCGAGGTGACCGAGCAGGGCCTGCGGGCGAACATCAACGTCGCGCTGCGCTACGTCGACGCGTGGCTGCGGGGCACCGGCGCGGCGGCGATCTCCAATCTCATGGAGGACGCCGCCACCGCGGAGATCGCGCGCTGCCAGGTGTGGCAGTGGATCCGCAACGGGACCAAGCTCGACGACGGCACGCTGGTCACCCGCGAGCTGGTGACCGAATGGCTCGACGAGGAGATGGCCTCGGTCCGCGCCGATCTCGGCGACGGCAACCGGCTGTCCGACGCTCGGGAGATCTTCGTCGAGACGGCCCTTGGCGAGAAGCTGCCGAGCTTCCTCACCACTGGCGCCTACGCGCGCTACCTGACCAACGCCACGGCCGGGTAGCCGCGACTGCAGTGAAGGCCACCTTGCCTGCGTTCAACGCAGGCAAGGTGGCCTTCACTGCGGTCAGTGGGTCTTGGTGGCTTCCAGTACCCGGGCGAGGGCCGTGTGGAGGGCCTCCAGTTCGGACAGTTCCATGCCGAGGCGTTCCACGACCTGGTAGGGGATCTTCTCGGCCTCCTGGCGAAGTTCCCGGCCCTTCTCCGTGAGCGCGACGGCGAGCGAACGCTCGTCGCTCGCGTTGCGCTGCCGCGTGACGTATCCGAGGGCCTCGAGCCGCTTGAGCAGCGGCGAGAGCGTCGCGGGCTCGGAGCGCAGCGTCTGGCTGAGGTCCCTGACCGACCTCGGCGAGCGCTCCCACAGCGCGAGCAGCACGAGGTACTGCGGGTGGGTGAGGCCGTACGGCTCCAGCAGCGGCCGGTAGATCGCGATGACGCTGCGCGAGGCGACGGACAGCGCGAAGCAGACCTGCCGGTCGAGGGCCAGCGGGTCGTCTCCCAGGTCGATCGATGTCACGAGCCTCACCTTATCAGTTAGTACGCTAACCATTAGCCTGTTAAGCATGGCGAGCGCGCGACCGAACCCCTTCCAATGGCTGTGGTACGCGGCGGGGGGCAGGCTGCCCGCGCGGCTGCGCGAATGGGTGCTGCACGACGTCACCGGCCGAACCTGGTTCCTGCGCGGTGCCGCGCGGAGCTCGGTGCTGGTACTGCCGCTGGCCTCGGTGTGGCTGCTGCTGCCGGGGCCGCTCGGTCTGCGGCTCTCGCTGTGCCTGATGGCGCTCCTGGTGGGCTACTTCTACTCGCTGGCCTATCTGGAGGAGAGCTGCGAGCACAAGCTCGTCAAGCACGGCTACCGGTACGGCTCGGGGCGCGCGACGCGCAACGCCGCCAAGGAGGCAGCCGAGGCCGAGGCCCACGCGCGCTACGTGGAGCGCTACCGCTCCTGAGGGCTCCGCCGACTGCGGTGAAGGCCACCATGCCTGAGCCCACCCGTCTCCCCCACCACCCAAGAGGGGACGCTGCGCGCCACCGTGCTGATCCACGCAGTGATGGTGGCCTTCACTGCAGCGCTGCGGCCAGCAGGGTCTTCGCGGCGGCCTTCGCGGTGTGGGCGGCGGACGGGTCGCCGGACATCGCGGCGATCACCGTGGCCCCTTCGACGAGGGTGAGCAGCTGGTCGGCGAGCGCGTCCGGGTCGGCGACGTCGAGTGCCGCCGTGAGGCCGCGCAGGTAGGCCCGCAGGGCGTCCTTGTGCGCCCTGTCGACCCCGGCGACGCGCGGTGACGTCGCGCCCAGCTCGCCGAAGGAGTTGATGAACGCGCAGCCGCGGAAACCCTCCTCGGCGAACCACGCGTGCAGCCAGTCGAACACGGCCAGCGGTGCGTCCTCCGCCGACAGGGCACGCGTGCTCACGTGCTCGGCCAGCGAGCGCCGCCAGCGCTCGTCCCGCCGCCGCAGGTACGCCTCCACGAGCGTCTCCTTCGAGGGGAAGCACTGGTAGAGGCGCTTGAGCGACACGCCGGAGCGCGCCCGGATCACGTCCATGCCGACCGACTGGATGCCGCGCTCGTAGAACTCCCGCTCGGCGGCGTCGAGCAGTCTGGTCGTGGCCTCGTCGCGATCCATCGGCTCACCCCTGGTGTGGAGAACGATCATTCTCTATCGTAGACGGCCAGTCGAGAACGTCCGTTCTCCCTTGCTCGTGGAGGAGTGAGCCCATGGCGCGTCCCCCGTTCCCGCCGTTCGACGAGACCACCGCCGCGCAGAAGGTCCAGGCCGCCGAGGACGCCTGGAACACGCGCGACCCCGAGCGCGTCGCGCTCGCCTACACGGAGGACTCCGTGTGGCGTAACCGTGACCGCCACATCGTCGGCCGCGCGCAGATCGTCGAGTTCCTGCGCGAGAAGTGGGAGCGCGAGCTGGACTACGCGCTGCGCAAGGAGCTGTGGGGCTTCCGTGGCAACCGGATCGCCGTGCGCTTCCAGTACGAGTGCCGTGACAGCTCGGGGCAGTGGTGGCGCAGCTACGGCAACGAACTGTGGGAGTTCACCGACGACGGCCTGATGCGCCGGCGCGAGGCGAGCATCAACGACCACCGCATCGCCGAGTCGGAGCGTCGCATCCACGGTCCGCGCCCGGAGAACGAGCGCGGCGTACCGCTGCCGGTTTTCTAGGGCTCGAAGGCGTTGCCGGTGGCGATCTTGGGGCGGCCCAGCACCTGCGGCTCGCCGACCCTGGCGCGCCGGTACACGCGGGCGGTGGCGGCGGCGATCCTGGCCCAGTCGAAGTCGGCGGCCAGGCGCGACTGGGCCGCGAGCGCGCGCACGCCGGCCGCCTCGGCGTCGGCGAGCACGGCGTCCACGGCGCCGGCGATGGCGGTGACGTCGCCGGGCTCGAACGCCAGCCCCGTCTCGCCGTCCACCACCACCTCGCCGAGTCCGCCCGCCGTGGACGCCACGAGCGGGCGCTTCGCGGCGGCGGCCTCCAGCGCGACGATCCCGAACGGCTCGTACCTGCTGGGCAGCACCACGGCGTCGGAGGCCGCCAGCACGGCCCGCAGTTCACGGTCGGAGAGGTGGCCGACGAAGTCCACCGCCCGCACCAGGCGCAGCTTGCGTGCCTGCCCGACGAGTTCCTCCAGGTGCCTTCCCTTGCCCGCCACCACGAGCCGGGTGCCCGGATGGCGCTTGCGGATCGCGGGCAGCGCGGCCAGCAGGTCCTGCACGCCCTTCTCCCATTCGAGCCTGCCGAAGTAGAGCAGCAGCGGCGCGCCGTCCGGGCTGTGCCGGTCGCGGGCCTCGGCGATCTCGTCCTGCGGAACCCGCCAGGTGCGCTCCTCGATGCCGTTGTGGATCACTGTGATGCCCTCGGGGGAGACCTCGAACAGGTGCGCCACCTCGCGGCGCATCGCCTGCGAGCACGTGATCAGCTCGTCCGAGCGGTTGGCCAGCCACCATTCCACCGAGTGCACCTGCTGGTTGAGCGGGTGGGAGAGCCAGCCGGAGTGCCTGCCCGCCTCGGTCGCGTGGATCGTGCCGACGAGCGGAACGCGCGCGGCGTCGGCGAGCGCGATGGCGGGGTGGGTGACCAGCCAGTCGTGGGCGTGCACGACGTCTGGCCGCCACGTGCGCAGCAGCTCGGTGCCCGCCCGCACCATGGCGTGGCCCATGGCCAGCGTCCACGCCACCAGATCCCGCTCGAACGTCACGTGCATCGGGTCCTCGGCGACGCGGATGATCCGCACGCCCTCGACCACGCGGTCCGTCGCCGGGTGTGTCTCGGCGTCGGTGCCTGCCGCGTGCCTGCACAGCACGGTCACGTCGTGTCCGCCCTGGACGAGATGACGGGCCAGTGCGTGGACATGCCGGGCGAGCCCGCCGACCACCACGGGCGGGTACTCCCACGAGAGCATCAGCACGCGCATAGGTGGAGGTTACTCACGAGTCGCATCACGTGTGCGACACCTCCGCGTTGCTCTGCCAGTATCGAGGACGATGACAGGCATGACACCGCCACCAGTGCTGATCACGCCGTGGACCGGCCAGGTGGACCCCGCGGACCCGTTGCCCGAGCATCCCCGCCCCCAGCTGGTGCGCGAGCGCTGGCGCAGCCTCAACGGCCGGTGGGAGTTCTCCAGCCGCGCCGCCGGGGGCGAGCCGCGCGGTGGCGAGCACATCGTCGTGCCCTTCCCACCCGAGTCGGCCCTGTCCGGGATCGGACGGCGGGCCGAGGAGATGTGGTACCGCAGGACCTTCGAGGTCCCGGCCGACTGGCGAGGCGGGCGCGTCCTGCTGCACTTCGGGGCCGTCGACCAGGTGGCGACGGTATGGGTGAACCACCAGCTCGTCACGCGGCACGAGGGCGGCTACACCGCGTTCAGCGCCGACGTCACCGACGTGCTGCGGCCGGATGGCGAGCAGGAGGTCGTGGTGCGTGCCGACGACCACGGCAACAGCGGCACGTTCCCCGTCGGCAAGCAGGCCAACCAGCCCGGCGGGATCCTCTACACCGGCGCCTCCGGCATCTGGCAGACCGTGTGGCTGGAGGCCGTGCCGCACGTGTACGTCGAGCGGCTCGACCTCGGCTCAGACGTGCGCGGCCTCGACGTCACGGCACACGTGGCGCACGCGGGCGGCGAGCGGGTGGAGGCCGTGGCCGCCGAGCCGGGCGGAGCCGAGGTCGCGCGGGCGAGTGGCGTGCCCGGCGAGGCGATCCGGCTCGACGTGGCCGACCCGCGCACGTGGAGCCCCGGCGACCCGTACCTCTACGACCTCACCGTGCGCGTGCTGGGCGCCGACGGCGCGGTGATCGACGAGGTGACGAGCTGTGCGGGCCTGCGCACGGTGAGCCTGATGCCCGACGCCGAGGGCAGGCCGAGGATCGCCCTCAACGGGCACATCATGTTCCAGCACGGACCGCTCGACCAGGGCTACTGGCCCGACGGGATCTACACGGCGCCGACGGACGAGGCGCTGCGGTTCGACCTGGAGCAGACCAAGGCCCTGGGCTTCAACACCGTGCGCAAGCACGTGAAGGTGGAGCCCGCACGCTGGTACCACTGGGCCGACCGGTTGGGCCTGCTGGTGTGGCAGGACATCCCGTCGCTGCCGGTGGTGCTGGACAACCCGCCGGGGCCGCAGGCGCCGCCGGTGGAGCGTTCCCGGCAGCGGTTCGAGGCGGAGCTGGCCGAGATCGTCGCGCAGCTGCGCGGGGTGACGTCGATTGTCGCGTGGGTTCCGTTCAACGAGGGCTGGGGCGAGTACGACACCGCCCGCGTCGCCAAGGAGCTGAAGGAGTCGGACCCCGCGCGGCTCGTGGTCGCCGACAGCGGCGTGAACTGCTGCCACTCGCACCCGGACTCGGGCGCAGGCGACGTCTACGACGACCACACCTACGTCGGCCCCGGCCGCCCGCTCGTGCACGACCACCGGGCGACGGTCGACGGCGAGTACGGCGGGCTGGGCCTCGTGGTGGCGGGTCACGTCTGGCCCGGCGAGCCGATCGCCTACGAGATGACGGCGAGCCGGGACGAGCTGACCCGGCGGTACGTCGAGGTGAGCGAGGACCTGGAGTCGGTCGTGCGCGGGTTAGGGCTCTCCGGTGCGATCTACACGCAGACCACCGACGTGGAGAACGAGGTGAACGGGCTGCTCACCTACGACCGCAGGGTCGTGAAGGTGGCCCTGCCGGTCGCCGCGGAGCGCAACCGCGCGGTGATCACGGCCGGCTCCGCGACGACGACGGCCCTCGGCGATCAGGTGACGACGAGCGAGAACACCCCGGAGTAGGCCGACGCGTAGAGATCGGTCTCCGGATGGAACACCCGCAGCGACAGCGACGCCGCGAGATCGAAACTGACGCTGAGGCTGAAGCCGCCGTTCGGCCTGCACCAGCCCGTGCTCACGTTCACCCACACCCCGGCCTGCAGCGACTGCAACAGCACGGGCTCACGGCCGCTCGTTGCGTCGTGCCCGCTCCCGCCGGAGAGGATGTCGAGCCCTCCCTTGATCTTGACCTTCTCGTTGACCTTGACGACGCTCTTGTCCGCCTTGGCGTGGACCTTGAGCTGTCCCTTGGGACCTGCCGACGCCGCCGCGGTGGCGGGCGCCGCGAACACGACCAGACAGGCGAGCAGCGCCGTGAGGAGCCGGAGCCTGCGTGCTGACGATGTGCTGACCATGGTCGAAAGTGGACCACCGCGCCGCCCCGCGGGAACGGTTAATCCCGCTAATGGTCGGCGTCAGCCGCCCGCATGGGTGACCCCGTGGCCCAGTGCCCGCGCGTCGACGTGGCCGAACGGGTGCGCCAGCGCGCGGAACGCGGCCGCGCGCTCCCTTGCCGACAGGTCGCCGGAGCGCAGCAGCCCGGCCAGCTCGTCGAAGCGCTCGGTGTGCTCGCGGGCGCGCCTGCGCGCGTAGTCGGCGGCCGAGTCCTTGGTGACCATGAACGCCCAGTCGCTGGAGAGGGCCAGCAGCGCCTCGGTCACCAGCTGGTCGGCAACCGGGTCGCGGCCCGCTCCCGAGAGGTCGAGGGCGAGCAGCCGCTCCTGCAGCTCCGAGTTGGCGCGCACCATGTCGGCGACCTGCTCGCCGTCCCAGACCCGCCAGTCCTTGCCGGAGCCCCACGACGACGCGGGTAGCTCCACCGGCCCAGCGACGTGCCCGGCCTCCACGGCGCCGCGCAGCGTCGTGACCCGCACCCCCGCCTCCGGCAGGGCGCGCAGCACGCCCTCCAGCCACGCCGGTCCCTCGTGCCACCAGTGGCCGAACAGCTCGGTGTCGTAGGCCGCCACCACGAGCGCCTCGCGCCCCTGCTTCGCGCGCAGCTCCCGCAGCCGGGACACCACCGTGTCCACGAAGTCCTTGACGTGCACGCGAAGTGTGTCCGCCGCGAGCGCCGGGTCGTAGGGCGCCTTGTCGGAGGGCTCGATGTGCTTGCCGGTGACCCGCGAGGGCTTGAGCCCCACCTCGTGCGCCCACGTGTGGAAGTCGCGGTACGCCGCGTGTCCGGGGTAGCCCGCCTTCGGCGACCACACCCGGTAGGTGACCTCCAGGTCGCGCCCGAAGCACACCACGTCCGACTCGCCGACCGTGCGCGCGGCGGAGGTGTCGCCGCGCAGCGAAGGGCCGTCCACGAGGAAACGTTCCACCCCCGCATTGGCGTAGCCGCTTTCCATGCCCGGCGCGTACCCGCATTCGGGCGCCCAGATGCCCGCGGGACGGTGCCCGGTGCGCAACGCGGTGTCGGCGAGCCCGCCGCGCAGGGCGAAGGAGCGCACCCGCTCGTCCAGCAGCGGCTGGAACGGGTGCGTCAGCGGGCCCCCGAGCAGCTCCACCACCTGACTGTCCACAAGCGACCGGAGAATGGGGGAAAATCCGTGGCGCCACCGCGTTTCGAACTCGCCGAGCGCGCCCGTGGCGGCCCGGTGCTCCCGTGCGGCGAGGTCGGCCAGCAGCGGCTGTCCCCGCCACAGCGTCGCCGCGTGCTCCGTGCGCAGCTGCCAGTGGCCGAGCCAGTCGTGGAAGGCGCGCAGCGAGTACGGATCGTCGAGCTGTGCGGCGAGCACCGGGGTGACGCCGAGCGTCAGCACGTCGCGCTTGCCCTCGTGCGCGAAGCGGCGCAGCAGGTCGGCGATCGGCAGGTACGAATGCGCCCACGCCTGGTACAGCCATTCCTCTCCGACCGGCCAGTTCCCGTGGTGGGCCAGCCACGGCAGGTGGCTGTGCAGGACCAGGCAGAACGTTCCCTCGCGCTCGCTCACGGCCGCACCGCCACCGCGACGAGGTCGAGGCTCGCGTCCAGGCCCTCGCCGTGGATCGCGAAGTCCGTGGCCCTGATCGCGGCGACATCGGCGAGCAGCGCCTCGGGCCACGTCGCCTGCCCTGGCAGGTTGCCCATGACGACGTCGAGCTGCGCGTCGATGATCGATCCGCCGTAGCGCTCGTCGAGCGCGCGCACGGCCTCGCCGTGGTGCAGACCGTGCAGCAGTTCCACCTCGAAGCCGTTCGCCCGCAGCAGTTCGTCCAATTCGGACGGTGCGAGTTCCCTTGTGTGGTAGGGGTTCAGCGGCGTGTCGCTGTCGGGGGTGAACGTGAGCCGGTTGGGAGTGGTGACGAGCAACCTGCCGCCGGGTCGCAGTACCCGGTGGCACTCGGCGAGGAAGCCGTCCTGGTCCCAGAGGTGCTCGATCACCTGGAAGTTGGCGACCACGTCGACGGCGGCCGTGCCGACCGGCAGGAACGCCAGGTTTCCCCGCACCGGGCCGACGCCGGGGTAGCGGCGCCCGACGTGCGCGATGGCCTGCTCGTCGTAGTCCAGCGCCAGCACGCGCCGCGCGTGCCGGGCGATGAGCGCGGCGCCGTAGCCCTCGCCGCAGCCGGCCTCCAGCACCGTCGCGTCCGTGCAGTACGGCAGCAGTGCGAGATAGGCGGCCTCGTGCCGGGCATACCAGTAGTTCTCCTCCGGCACCCCCGGCACGGTGCGCTCACCGGTGAGATGCAGTGCCTCGGCGCGTGTGGTCGTCACGCGCCGAGGGTAGCTGCGAGGATCAGTGAGGCCGGTACGGCGGTGTGCCGCCGCCCTTGTGGCCCTTGCCGCGGAGCTTGTTGAGCGCGTTCATTGCCTGCTTGCGCTTGTGCGGATCCTTGGCCATCCGCTGCGCCTCGGCGATCATGCGACGGCCCTGCGGGCTCCTCGCGAAGCGGGCCACCTTGTTGAACAGCGATCCCATCGTGGTCCTTCCGGCGGGGCGGGTCTGTCCTGTTGCGGGCGATTATCCAACGCGGGCGCCCGGCGGCGAGTTCCGCTCAGGTGGTTGGCGAGACCGTGACGCCCAGCGCACCGGGGCCCACGTGCGCGGCGATCACCGTGCTCGCCTGCACGAGCATGATCTCGTTGAGCCCGGGCACGCGGCTGCGCAGCTGCTGCACCAGCGTCAGCTCGCGGTCCGACGGCGTCGCGCACGCCACCGCGATGTCCACCTTGTGTTCCCCGGCCCGCTCCACGGCGAGGTCGGCGAGCTTGTTCAGCGCCCGCTTGGTCCCCGGCACCCGCGAGAGGGGTGCGACCTGGCCGTTGTCCACGGTCAGCAGCGGTTTGATCGCCAGTGCCGTGCCGAGCATCGCCGACGCAGCTCCGATCCGTCCGCCTCGGCGCAGGTACTCCAGCGTGTCCACGTAGATCAGCTCGCTGCTCGCCCTGACCCTGCGGTCGGCGGCCTCCATGACGCGCTGTACCTGCCCGCCCGCGGCCGCCGTGCGGGCGGCCGAGAGCGCGGCGAAGCCGAGACTCATGCTCGTGGTCGCGCTGTCCAGGACGTACACGGGCACCTTGACCTGCTGCGCAGCCTCGCGGGCCGCCTCCAGCGTCGCCGACATCTTGCTGGAGATGTGCAGGCTGATGATCGCGTCGGCGCCGGCGCTCACGGCGTCCTGGTAGGTCCAGAAGAAGGCGCCCGGATCGGGCGGCCTCGTGCTGACGTGCTGCCCTGAGCGCAGCAGCTCGATCAACTCGGCCCGGTCGAACCGGGACTCGTCGTCGATCCGGTCGCCGGCCACGATCTGGACCTGGACGACGGCGATGCCCCATTGGGCCGCGAGCTGGTCCGGGATACAGGCGGTGGAATCGGTGATCACTGCAACGGGCACGTCCCGGAGGCTAGACCCTGCATCCACCCATTAGAAGCAGCCGGTTGCGACTTTCGGCGCTGGAACGGGTACCCGATGTAGTCTTCGTGGCGCATCCCCGACTAGTGGGACTATGGTCCTAATAAATCGCGAATCCAGGTGAAGGCCGTCACCTCGGCGCGCCAGCCACGGAAAATCCGAATAATCTACCGCCCAGTAACGCCCTGCGTGCGCCTAAGGAGATCCATGACCAACATCGTTGTCCTGGTCAAGCAGGTGCCGGACACGTACTCGGAGCGCAAGCTCTCCGAGGGTGACCACACCCTGGACCGTGAGTCGGCCGACGCCGTGATCGACGAGATCAACGAGCGCTCCGTCGAGGAGGCGCTCAAGATCAAGGAGGCAGGCGAGGGCGAGGTGACCGTCCTGTGCGTCGGCCCCGACCGCGCCACCGACGCCATCCGCAAGGCCCTCTCGATGGGCGCGGACAAGGCGATCCACGTCTCCGACGAGTCGCTGCACGGCTCCGACATGGTGGCGACCGCCAAGGTCATCGCCGCCGCGCTCGGCAAGGTTGAGTACGACCTGGTGATCGCCGGTAACGAGGCCTCGGACGGTCGCGGCGGAGCCATCCCCGCGATGCTCGCCGAGCTGCTCGGCCTCCCGCAGCTGACCCACGCGCGGCAGCTGACCGTCGACGGCGGCAGCATCAAGGTCGACCGCGAGACCGAGGAGGGCATCACCCACCTCGAGGCGAGCCTGCCCGCCGTCGTGAGCGTGACCGAGAAGATCAACGAGCCGAGGTACCCGTCGTTCAAGGGCATCATGGCCGCGAAGAAGAAGCCGGTGGAGACCCTCACCGTCGCCGACCTCGGGGTCGACGCGGGCGAGGTCGGCCTCGGCAACGCCTGGTCGACCGTGCTGGAGGCTTCGCCGAAGCCGCCGCGCACCGCCGGCCAGCGGGTCGAGGACGAGGGTGACGGTGGCTCGAAGGTCGCCGAGTACCTGGTCGGCCAGAAGCTCATCTGAGACGACAAGGAGACGAACTCATGGCTGAAGTACTGGTGCTCGTCGACCACGTCGACGGTGAGGTCAAGAAGGTCACCTACGAGCTGCTGACCGCGGCCCGTGCCCTCGGCGAGCCGTCCGCGGTCGTCGTCGGCGCGCCCGGCACGGCCGGCAAGGTGAAGGAGTCGCTGGCGTCCTACGGCGCCGCGAAGGTGTACGTCGCGGAGTCCGACGACGCGAACGGCTACCTCGTGACCCCGAAGGTCGACGCGCTGTCCACGGTTGCGGAGCAGGCTGCGCCCGCCGCCGTGCTCGTGGCCGCGACCTCCGAGGGCAAGGAGATCGCGGGCAGGCTCGCGGTCCGCCTCGGCGGCGGTCTGCTGGTCGACGCGGTCGGTGTCAACTCCGACGGTTCGGTGGACCAGTCCATCTTCGGTGGCGCCTTCTCCGTGAAGGCCAAGGCCGCCAAGGGCACCCCGGTCATCTCGGTGCGTCCCGGTGGTGTCGAGGCCGAGGCGGCCGAGGGCGCCGCGGCGGAGGAGACCGTGTCGCTGCCCGCCGTGGACGCGGCGAAGTCCGCGAAGATCACCGGTGTGGAGCCGGTCGTCGGCGGTGACCGCCCCGAGCTGACGGAGGCGTCGATCGTCGTCTCCGGCGGCCGCGGCGTCGGCTCCGCGGAGAAGTTCGAGGTCGTCGAGAAGCTGGCCGACGCGCTCGGCGCGGCCGTCGGCGCCTCGCGTGCCGCCGTGGACTCCGGCTACTACCCGGCACAGTTCCAGGTCGGGCAGACCGGTAAGACCGTGTCGCCGCAGCTGTACGTCGCGCTCGGCATCTCCGGCGCGATCCAGCACCGCGCCGGCATGCAGACCTCGAAGACGATCGTCGCGGTGAACAAGGACCCCGAGGCGCCGATCTTCGAGATCGCCGACTTCGGCGTGGTGGGCGACCTGTTCAACGTCGCCCCCCAGCTGACCGAAGAGGTCGCCAAGCGCAAGGGCTGACCCCTTTCGCTCAACCGCAGTGAAGGCCACCATGCCTGCGTTCAACGCAGTGATGGTGGCCTTCACTGCGTTCGGGGTGCCGGAGCGCGGCTGAGAAAAGGCTGAGAACTCGCCGTTAACGCACTGTGCAGCCCTCGGTCACGGCCGGAACCCTTCGCGGTTTCCCTCGCGGGGCGACCATTCGGGCATGACGCGGTCGCAGCTACTGGCCAGCACTGACCGGACGGGTGAGGGGACAGCGAAGTACTCGCTGCTCGTCGCCAACGACAACGCCGAGGTACTCGCCGCGCAGCGGCTCCGCTACCGGGTGTTCGCGGAGGAGATGGGGGCCACCCTCGACTCCCTCGAACCCGGCCTCGACGTCGACCACTTCGACGAGTTCTGCGACCACCTCGTGGTCAGGGACGACACCACCGGCGACATCGTCGGCACCTACCGGATGCTGCCGCCGGACCGCGCCACGAGCGCGGGCAAGCTCTACGCCGACACCGAGTTCGACCTCACCAGCCTCGCCGCGCTGCGGCCCTCGCTCGTGGAGACGGGCCGCTCGTGCGTCGACCCCGCCCACCGCAGCGGCGCCGTCGTGAGCCTGGTGTGGGCGGGCATCGCGCGGTACATGCTGCTGTCGGGGCACCGCTACCTCGCCGGGTGCGCCTCGGTGCCGCTCGACGACGGCGGCTCGACGGCCGCCGGCGTGTGGGACCTGGTCCGGAACAGGTACTACGCACCCGAGTCGCACCGGGTCACCCCGCTGCACCCGTGGGAGTGCGACGACGTCGCGCGCCCCGCGCGGCCGGTGCTCCCACCGCTGCTCAAGGGCTACGTCCGGTTGAGCGCGCAGGTGTGCGGCCCACCCGCCCTCGACCCCGCGTTCGGGGTCGCCGACTTCTTCGTGCTGCTGGACCTGCACCGGGTGGACGCGCGGTACCTGAAGTTCTTCCTCGGGGTGGAACTGTGAGCCATGCCTGGATGCCCGCCTCCCCGTGCGGAGACGGCTGCCTGACCTCCGGCGCACCCTCCGTCGGGGTGGTGCGCAGGGCGGGGCGACTGTGCGCCGCGGTGGGCGTGGTGTTCGTGGCGCTGCTCGTCGCGCCGCTGCTCGTGGTGCTGCCCGGCAGGCAGCGCGTGGTGCGGCTCGTCTTCCGCGGCGTCCTCGCCGCGTTCGGCGTGCGGCTCGTGGTGCACGGCGGCCTCGACGGCAGCGGGCGTGGCGCGCTGGTGGTCAACAACCACATCTCGTGGCTCGACATCGTGGGTATCAACGCGGTCCGTCCGATGCGGGCGCTCGCCAAGAAGGAGATCGCTGGCTGGCCGGTGCTCGGTGGCCTGGTCTCCCGCGCGGGCAACATCTTCCTCGACCGCGAGCGACTGTCCACTTTGCCCGCGACGATGGCAGAGCTGGCCGAGGCACTGCGCGGGGGCTCGCTCGTGAGCGTGACTCCGGAGGGCACCACGTGGTGCGGCCGCGCGTCGGGCCGGTTCCGGCCCGCGACGTTCCAGGCCGCCATCGACGGCGGTGTGCCCGTGCGGCCGGTGGCGCTGCGCTACCGGCTCGCCGACGGCAGGGAGACGACGGAGCCCGCGTTCATCGGCCCGGAGTCGCTCATCGCCTCCCTGCGCCGCGTCGCCCGGTTGCGCGGGCTCGTGCTGGAGGTGTTCGTGTGCCCCGAGATCGCGCCCGGGCGCGCCGCCGACCGGCGCGAGTTGGCCGCGCTCGCCGAGGCCGCCGTCCACTCCGCGCTCGGCACCGCCGGTGTGCTGCCGAGGATCCCCGCCCCGCGGCCTGCCACCGCGGGTCAGTCCAAACAGAACTCGTTGCCCTCGGGGTCGGCCATCACGATGTGACCGAAGGCGAGCGGCGGAGCGGGCTCGTGCCGTTCGAGCCGCTTGGCGCCGTGGGTGACGAGCCGCTCGGCCTCCGCCTCCAGCGCGGCCATCCGCTCCTCGCCCTCGAGTCCCGGCGCGGCGCGCACGTCGAGGTGCACGCGGTTCTTGGCCTGCTTGCCCTCCGGCACCCGTTGGAAGAACAGCCTCGGCCGCTCGCCCTCGGGGTCGACGGCCGCCGAGGCGTCATTGCGGCGCTCGGGCGGCACGCCCCACGCCTCGAGCGCCTGGTCCCACGAGTCGAAGCCGGGCGGCGGAGCCTGCACCTGGTAGCCGAGCGCCTCGGCCCAGAACGCGGAGAGCGCGGCCGGGTCGGCGCAGTCGAACGTGAACTGGACATCGCGGGCCATGTCAGCTCGCCTCCTGCCGGATCGCCTGGTGGGTGTGCGCGTAGAGGTCGCGGAGCAGGCACACCTCGGCCAGATGGTGGATGAGCTCTCGGTTGATGTGCAACACCAGTGTCGCGAGGGGATGGTCGGCGTACGGACCCTCCGCGGCGCCGCACGGCCGGTCGAGGCCGGCCTCACCGAGGGACTCGACGCCGGCCAGCCAGGTGGCGTACTCCGTGTCCAGCTGCGCCAGTGCGTCCGCGGCGGTCGGTGCGTAGTCGAACGAGTCGTAGTCCGTCGGCGCGCGACCGAAATGCGAGGCGTTGCGCATCGCAAGCACGCCGACGATCACGTGCCCGAGCCGCCAGGCGATCGTCGTCAGCGGTGGCGGATCGGGCTCCGGGATCGCGAAGTCGATCGTCATCGCGCCGGACCCAGCCTGCACCGGCGCGCTGCCGGTGCCGCGCGGGCGGACATTCCAGCAGCCGGGCCCCGGTTCCCAGAAGTACTCGGCGTCGGTGAGCCCGTCGAGGCGGCCGCGCAGCTGGTGGGTCCAGTGCCAGTCGATCTGTTCTCGCAGCAGGGCGTTCCATGTCATGTCCACAGCCTCTCGCGAATAGCGGACAGTTTCGTTCCGTGATCTGTGGAACGATCGGAGAATGACCGTCGAGGCGACCACCGAACGGGTACTGCGGCTGCTGGCGCTGCTCCAGCGGCGGCCGTCCTGGACGGCCGCCGAGCTCGCCGCCGAACTGCGGGTGACCGACCGCTCGGTGCGCCGCGACGTGGAACGGCTGCGCGCGCTCGGCTACCCCGTGCACGCGACGGCGGGCGTCGGCGGTGGTTACCAGCTCGGCGCGGGCACCCGCCTGCCTCCGCTGCTGCTCGACGACGACGAGGCGATCGCGACGGCGGTGTCACTGCGGCTCGCGTCGGGCGGCACGGTCGCCGGCGCTGGCGAGGCGGCGCTGCGGGCGCTCGCCAAGCTCGACCAGGTGATGCCGCCCCGGCTGCGCGCCGAGGTGCGCGCGGTCCACGGCGCCACCGAGACCCTCGTCGGCCCCGGCGTCGAGATCGACGCGGAAGTGCTGGTGACCCTCGCCAGGGCCTGCCGCGACGCCGTGCGGGTGCGGTTCGGCTACGCGGGCCGCGACGGCGGGCAGACCGAACGCACGGTGGAGCCGGTGCGGATGGTCGCCACCGGCCGCCGCTGGTACCTGATGGCCTGGGATGTCGACCGCGCCGACTGGCGCACCTTCCGCCTCGACCGGATGCGCGAGCTGGTGGCGACGACCTGGCGGTTCCGGCCGAGGGACCATCCGGACCCGGTCGCCTATGTGCAGCGGTCCGTCACCGCGGCGCCGTACCGCTACCTCGCGCGAGTGCGGCTGCGCGCCGACGCCGACGAGGTGCGCCAGCTGGTGCCGCCGCAGGTGGGCCGCGTCGAGGAGGACGGCGACGGCTGGTGCGTGCTCGCCGCGGGCGGGGACGACCTCGACTGGCTCGCGATGCACGTGGCGCGCCTGGGTTTCGAGGCGCAGGTCCTGGACCCGCCGGAGCTGCGCGAGGCCGCCGCGCGGCTGGCCCGCCGCGTCGCGGCGATGGCCGGGCCCGCCTGAGCGGCCCCGGCCCGCCGCGTCAGCTCCTCCCGCCCGGCACCGGCACCTTCGCGGTCCCGCTGACGTGCAGCACGGCGTCCGCCGTGTCGAGCACCGGCTGTTCGAGCGGGAAGTAGCCCTGCTCCGGGGTCTGGTCTGTCCGCGGGCGGGTGCCGGTAACCGCCGTCGCCGGGACCAGCGCCCAGGAGGAGGTGAGGCGCTGCAGGAACGCCTCGTAGGTGTCCGGTCCGGGCTCGGACAGCGCGAGGGCATCGCTGCGGCCGAGGCTGCCCGCGACGAACGTGTATTGCTCGCCCAGCAGCGACGCCACGATGGCGCCCGCGCTGAACCACTGGAGCGGCATCGGGCCCAGCATCAGGTGGCTCGGGTTGCGCTGCAGGTGCAGGTTGTGGGCGAAGACCAGCGTCCGGCCCCTCGGCGCCTCGATCTCGCGGATGTCGAGAAGGTTCCTGGCCATCTGCGCGTCGCGGATCACGGCCAGGCGGGTCCACCGCGTGGTGTCGTCCACCCGCTCCGCCGCCTGCCGGTGGTAGCACAGCAGCCCGAGTGCGGAACCGAGGTGGATCCTGGCCCGGTGCCACTCCGCGGGCGACGTCGCCGCGATCAGCTCCGGGGCGCGGGCGTGGAGCGTGGTGAGCAGGTCGTCGGCGAGCACCCGCAGCCGGTCCGCCTCGGCCGTGGCGCCGACCGACACGGCCGGATCCAGCACCGCCTCCGTGCGGCTCCACCGCTCGTCGTCACCGGTGAGACTCGCCAGGTCGAGGTCGAGCGCGAGGTAGTCGCGGACGTGTTCCAGGTAGGTCCGAGGGCTGGGCGCGCTCATCATCTCCGTGGACATGTCGAAGCCGTGGAAGGCCAGGCGCTCGTGCTCGGGGCGGTTCTCGTTGTACTCCCGCATCCAGGCGACCAGCCGCCGGTTGGTCTCCAGTTCCCCGAACCTGTGCGAGAAGCCGTCCCGCATCGCCTGTTCGAGGGTTCCCACTCCATTGTGGACGAAGTCGTGCACGGCGAGCGCGGCCACGCGGTCGGTTTCCAGTGCGATGGAGGAGAAGCCGTGGTCGGTGAGCCGGGCGAACAGTTCGTTGCGGATCCGCCCGAAGGCGGGCTCCAGGTGGGTCGGCTCCCCGAAGGCGAGCAGGCCGGTCGACGCGGTCACGAAGTCGCGAATGTCCTGAGTCATGTCCATGAATCGTATCGTTGAAAGAACGGTTGAGACTCTCCTCGGATTGACCAGCGAGCAGGGCGTTAAAGTCTCAAACCGATGGGCAGATCGCGGCCGGCCGACCTCGCGCGCGAGCACGGCCTCTCGACGCAGGCGGTGCGCAACTACGAGCGCTCCGGGTTCCTCCCGCCCGCCGAGCGCACGCCCAGCGGGTACCGGATCTACACCGAGGTGCACGCGGCGGCGTTGCGCGCCTTCCTCGCGCTCGTGCCCGCCTACGGGCACGCGGCCGCGGGCCGGATCATGAACGCCTTCGTGGAGGGAAACGCCGAGGCCGCGCTGGTACTGATCGACCAGGGGCACGACCAGCTGCTGCGCGACCGGGACACCCTCCGCGCGGTGCGTGCGGCCGTCGCTCACCTGACGGCGGAGTCCGGCCCCACTCCGGGCCGATCGGGTCACCCCGGCACGCTGACGATCGGCGAGCTGGCCCGCAGGCTCCGGGTCACCCCGGCGACGCTGCGCAACTGGGAGGAGGCCGGAATCCTCTGCCCCGCAAGGGATCCGCTCACCCGCTACCGCGTCTTCACCGCCGCCGACGTCCGCGACGCCGAGCTCGCCCACCTGCTCCGGCGCGGCGGTTACCCGCTGGAGCACATCGCGGAGGTGGTCCGCCAGATCCGATCGGCGGGCGGCACCGAAGCGCTCTCCGCTGCGCTGGTGAGCTGGCAGCGAAGGCTGACCGCACAGGGCCTCGCCATGCTCGACGCCGCCGCCCGGCTCAGCGACTACCGGCGCCTCACGATGCAGTGAAGGCCACCATGCCTGCGCTCAACGCAGTGAAGGCCACCATGCCTGCGTGGAATCAAGCACAGCGGCGCGGAGCGCCTCCGGTTGGGTGGTGGTGGGAGACGGGTGGGCGCAGTGATGGTGGCCTTCGCTGCGTTGTGGCCGGTCTTCGCGGAGGGCGAGCCGATGCAGTGAAGGCCACCTTGCCTGCGTTCAACGCAGTGATGGTGGCCTTCACTGCATCGGGCTCCCGCGCAGCCCACCGCGGAAGGGCCGTGCGTCTCAGGGCGAGCAGGCCAGCTTGCGGATCACGTCCACGAGCATCGTGGTGAGCGTCTCGAAGGCGGCCACGCCGTCGGTGCCGCGCGCCTTGACCTGCTCGGTGTCCACGAGCTCCGGCCGCTCCGCGAGCACGAGCGAGGCCGCGGAACAGCCGGTCCCCGGCCTGCCGTCGAGGTCGACGTGGGCGATCCGCCGCCCGTACCGGCTCTCCACCGTGTGCACGGCGCGGCGCAGTGCCGCGCGGTGAGCGGAGCCGGGGTGGCTGTTGACCACCACGACACGGGGCAGATCCTGCCGGGCGAGGGCCGTGCAGACGTCGACGACGAGACCATGCAGCGTCTCCGCGCCGATCGGCACGGTGCCCGGCTCCGGGAACCCGGTGACGCCGTAGGACAGCATCGGCAAGATCAGCGCACGGACCCGCTCGTCACCGGCGAGGCGGGCCGCCGCCCGCTCGCACACGCCTTTCGCGATCAGCGAGCCGGTGCCCAGCGGAGCATACGGGCCCGGTGGCTCGACCGCCCCGACCGGCAGCAGCAGCACCGGTACCCGTCCGCTCTCTCGTAACGCTTCCACCTGCGGAGACGAGAGCTCGGCGAAGTACACGGCCTTAAGCTACTCAGCATGAGCGAGGGCGACCAGCACGCGGCGCTGACCTACACGTCCTACCTCGCGCTCGACGAGGTGCTCGGCGCGCAGCGCCCGCGTTCGGCGGAACACGACGAGCTGTTGTTCATCGTGATCCACCAGGTTTACGAGCTGTGGTTCAAACAACTGCTGCACGAGCTGGCGTTTCTGCAGCGGCGGCTGGAGGACGGCGACACCCCGCACGCGGTGCGCACGTTGCGGCGGATCCTCACGATCCTCAAGGTGGTGGTGGCTCAGATCGACGTGCTGGAGACCATGACCCCGAGCCAGTTCGCGAGCTTCCGCGCGCGGCTCGACGCGGCGAGCGGCTTCCAGTCCGGCCAGTTCCGCGAGCTGGAGGCGGTGCTCGGCAGGCGCGAGGCCGCCGTGGCCGAGCACTATCCGGAGGGCAGCGAGGCCCGCGAGCGCATCGCGGCTGCGATGGCGCGGCCCTCGCTGTTCGACTCCTTCCTCACCTACCTGCGCGCGCACGGCTACGACGCGCCCGCGCGCCCCGACGTCACGGTGTCCGTCGAGCCCTCGCGGGAGGTCCAGGCCACCCTGCTGCGCGTGTACCGCGACGACTCGGGCCCCGCGTCGGTGTGCGAGCACCTGGTGGACCTCGACGAGGGCGTGCAGGAATGGCGGTACCGCCACGTGAAGATGGTGGAGCGGACCATCGGCGACAAGCCGGGGACGGGCGGCTCCTCGGGCGCGGCGTACCTGCGGACCACGTTGTCCGCCCCGGTGTTCCCGGACCTGTGGGCCGTGCGGAGCGAGCTCTAGGCGGCTGCGGCGAGCCGGTCGAGCAGCGGCCACAGCGCGGCCGGGTCCTCGACGTGGGCGTTGTGCCCGAGCCCCCGCAGGACGACCGGATCCGCCGTGACGTCCCGGAGGTGCTCGGCGGGACACATCGGGTCGTGCTCGCCGGCGGCAAGCACGACCTCCGCCCGGCTCGCGGCGAGCAGCCCGGCCGGGTCTGGTCCGCCGACCGCGAACGCCCGCTGGTCGACCGTGACCCGCCAGCCGTCCTCGGCCTCGGTGACGCCCGCACCGACGGCGGGGGAGTCCTCACCGACGAGCCCGTCGAGACCCGCGCCGCGCAGCCAGCGCTGTGCCGCCTCGGCGCGCGTGCCGAACACGCGGGCAGGGCGCGCGGCGACCTCGGCGGCCTTGGCCAGCTCACCCGGCGACCAGCGCAGCTTGATGCCCAGCCCGCAGGCCGCCGCGACGGGCACGCGGAACCACCCGGACGCGAGCGTCAACGCGATGACCCCGCCGAGCGAGTGGCCGAGCACCACCACGCGCCGCCCGCCCGTCACGGCCTCGGCGACCTCTGCCGCCAGCGAGCCGAACGAGTACGTGCGCAGCGGCGGTGCCTCGCCGTGGCCGGGCAGATCGGGTGCGAGCCAGTCCCCGGGCCAGCGCCCGGGGAGTTGCTCCTCGAGGCCCCGCCAGACGTGGCGGTTGGCGCCGAGACCGTGCAACAGCAGGAGAAGCGGGCCTTCGTCGGTCATCCTGCCGATCCTGCCGCAACCGGTGGCTTTTCGGCGGCGGCGAGCATAGGTTGAGCCACAGCGGTGATCAGCGGGAGACGACCTCTCCGGCCGTGAGCCGCCAGCAACCGACAACACCGCCGGCCGCGTCCACAAGCCGTGAGCCGGGGCTGACAAGGGAGTCACCACCGTGACCGAAGGTGTATTCGGCCGCGAAAGCGGCCATGAGCAGGTCGTCTTCTGCCACGATGCCCGCACCGGGCTCAAGGCCGTCATCGCGGTTCACTCCACCGCGCTCGGGCCCGCGCTCGGCGGGACCCGGTTCCACGCCTACGCCTCCGAGAGCGACGCACTCGACGACGTGCTCGCCCTGTCGAGGGGCATGACCTACAAGAACGCGCTCGCCGGGCTCGACCTCGGCGGCGGCAAGGCCGTGATCATCGGCGACCCCGAGGCCGTCAAGTCCGAGGCGCTCCTGCGCGCGTACGGCCGCTTCGTGCAGTCGCTCGGCGGGCGGTACATCACCGCCTGCGACGTGGGCACCTACACGCGCGACATGGACGTCATCGCGCGCGAGACGCGCTTCGTCACCGGACGCTCCCGCGACGACGGTGGAGCGGGTGACTCCTCGGTGCTCACCGCCTATGGCGTCTACCAGGGCATGCGGGCCTCGGCCGAGCACGTGTGGGGCAGCCCCGACCTGCGCGGGAAACGGGTCGGGGTCGAGGGCGTCGGCAAGGTCGGGCACCTGCTCGTCGGCCACCTGGTCGAGGCGGGCTGCGACGTCGTGGTCACCGACGTCGACGACCGCGCGATCGAGCGCGTCGTGGCGGCACACCGAAGCGTGGAGGTCGTCCCCGACGCAGGTGCGCTGCTGGGCGCCGACCTCGACGTCTTCGCGCCCTGCGCGCTGGGCGGGGTGCTCGACGACGACACGGTCGCCGTGCTGCGGGCGAAGGTGGTGTGCGGAGCGGCCAACAACCAGCTCGCGCATCCCGGCGTCGAGAAGCTGCTGGACGAGCGCGGGATCCTGTTCGCGCCCGACTACCTCGTCAACGCGGGCGGCGTGATCCAGGTCAGCGACGAGCTGCACGGGTTCGACTTCGAGCGGGCCAGGCGCAAGGCGACCGCGCTCTACGACACGGCGAAGTCCGTGTTCGCGCTCGCGGCGGCCGAAGGGGTGCCGCCGGTGACCGCCGCCGACCGCCTCGCCGAGCGCCGCATCGCCGAGATCTCCCGCCTGAAGAGCATCCTCACGCTCTGACGCAACCGGCCCCCAAGGCCACCTTTTGTCGCGTTCAACGCGCCCGCCCGTCTCCCGCCACCACCCAGACGGAGACGCTGCGCGTCGCTGTGACGACAAAGTGGCCTTGGGGGCCGAGGGTCTGCTGCGAAAGGGTCAGCCGCTCTTGCGACGGAAGGTGCGCTTGTGCGCGGCGGGGCCGTGGGTGTGGTTGACCTTGGAGTTCAGGTCCTCGTGGGCGGCTCCCGCCTTCGCCTTGGCCTGCTTGCGTTCCAGCGCCTCGCGGAACCGGCGCTTGACGTCGTCCTCCGGGGCGCTGTTGTCCTTCGACGGTGCTGATTCGGTCATGGAACCTCCCGGGTACGACGTTGCCGTGCACCCTCAGCCTGGCAGGCCGCCGCGTGCACGGCCACCGGATTTTCCGCGCCGTGGTGGCTCAGTGACCGTTCTTGCGCCCGCAGACGATCGTGTTCTGCGGGTTGTACTTGACCGTCCTGGACTCCTCGCTCACCACCGCGCCCGTCGAGACGTCGCGCAGGATCCGCGTGTCGGTGACCGTGAAGCCCGGCGACCCGCTGCTCGGGTGGCAGTTCTCGGCCGGGCCCTCCTTCACCTGCGGCTGCACGAAGTTGGTCCGCTCGCCGGTCACCGACTCGACGTCGTAACGCTTCGTGCCCCACAGCCGCACCGTGATGCTCGACTCGGTCCAGATCGTCTGTATGGCGACGCCGGTCGGCGCGTCGTTGGTGAACGCAAGGTCGATGACGCTGGAGCCGTCCGGGTTCTGGAACACCGTGGCCTCGCGGCCCTCGGGGTAGCGGCTGATGTAGTAGCTGTGCTCCTGGTGCCCCGCGTCCTTCATACCGGCGAAGTAGTAGGCGTTGTACAGCGTGGTCGCGAACTGCGAGATGCCGCCGCCGACGGCCTCACCGGGCGCCCCGTCCTCGATGATGCCAGCGGGAACGTAGCCCTCCGCGGCTGTGCGCGGCCCGGTGTGGGTGTTGAGGCTGAAGGTCTCACCCGGCTTGACGATCGCGCCGTTGACCTCCTCGGCCACCCTGCGGATGTTCATGCCCGAGTCGGGCTTGAAGCCACCGGTGGTGAACTCGCCGATGACCTCCTTGATGCCGAGCTGGTTTGCGGCCTCGGTGGTGACCTTGGCCGGCTGCTTCTCGTAGTTCGCGGTCAGCTCACGGCCGTCGCGCTTCTTGAGGGTCTCCAGCAGCGGCTGCAGCGTGGTGTCCCACTTGATCTTGTTGCCGTCCTCGGAGGGCACCACCGTCGGCGCGCCGCCGTCGAAGACGATCTCGGCGTCCTTGCTCTCCTTCTCGGTGTGGGCGAGCTCGGGCCCGACGCCCTCGATGATCTTCTTCTGGTCGATCTTCGGCACGAGCCTGCCGTTCTCGGCGGCGAAGGAGAGCCCTGCGGCGATCTCCTCGGGCTCGAGCGTGCCGTCGGCTCCCTCACCGTGCACGATCACCGGGCCGGACACGGCGGGCTCGGCGATGTCCTTCAGCGCCGCCTGCACGGCCTCGGCGGTGATCGTCACCGGGGTGCTGTGCACCGGGAGGTTGAGCGGCTTGCCGGATGCCCACTGCGCGAGGATCCTCGCCTGCGCGGCCTCGACCTCGAGCTCCTGGCCGTTCTTCGGCTCGACGGCCTTGGCCACGGCTCCCTCGAAGACGACGTTGCCCTCCACCGGCGCCTGGTTGATCCGCTGCTTGAGCCCGGCCATGGCGTTCTCGAGCTGGTTGGGCTCGGCCTCGGTGACCACGCCGACCTCGCGGTCGCTGAAGAACGACGCGATGCGCGTGAAGGGGTTCAGCGGCTGGTCGCCGGCCTGGTCGAGCGTCGAGGGCCAGTTGAGGCGCAGACCGGCGTCCTTCGGCTGGAAGGAGTCCTGCACCTCGCCCGCCGTGTACTTCACCGGCTGGGTCAGCCGCGGTTCGAGCTCGGCGCGCAGCTTCTCCTCGGCCTGCGAGTGGCTGAGCCCGCCGACCTCGACCCCGGCGACGACCACGCCGCGCGGGACGTCACCGCTGGTCACCAGCAGGTCGGCGAAGTAGGCGACCGCGAGCACACCGAACACGGCGCCCGCGATGAGCGCGGGCTTGCGGAACCGCCTGGCCTTGCCGTTCTCCCCGCCGTCGCCGTCCGCGGCCGGCGGCTCGCCACCGTGCGGAGGGGGTGGCACCGACACCTGCTGGGTGGGAAGGTCGCCGTTGTCGTGCGCGGCGATTTGCTGCGTGACCTCGTTGCTGGTCGCGATGTGCTGTGTGACCTCGTTGGTCGTCGCGATGTGCTGCGTGACCTCGCCGGCGCCGTGCCCGCCACGGGCAGGTCCGGGATGTGCGGGCACGACCGGCAGCACATCGGTCTGCTCGGCGTGCGACTCGGGCCACTGGCGATCCTGTGGCAAGACAACCCCTCCACGTCCGGCGATGACGGGCCAGGACTCGCGTCAAGATAGTTGGCGCTCACCGCGGGCCCGCACTCGGCCCCCCGCCGGTTCGTGACCGCGAATCCGCAGGTGATCAACAACTTTTGGGCCGTTCGGGTGACGGTTGACGCCTGGCTCTGCCGAGGTACCGATTCGGTCTCGATCGCTTCGCGCCATCCGGGGTACCCCGGGTGGACGAGCGAGAGGAGCATCGATGCGGATCACCGCCGAACACGTCCGTTCCCTGCTGGACTCGGGGCTGCCCGAAGCGGCGCTCGCGCTGCAGGAGGGCGAGGTCCTGCTGCTGTCGGCCGCCGACCTGGATTCCCCGCGCTACGCTGGGGCGCTGGTCGTGGCCTCCGCCGCCGGCCTGCGCGGGCAGCTGGGGGACCGGACGCCGTCGGAGCGGGAGCTCGAGGAGCTGGCGGCCGGGCTGGAGGCCGGGGTGACCAACCTGGGCGGCTGAGGCGAGAGGAGGGCTCGCGGCATGCGCTTGCTGATCATCGCCGACACGCACGTCCCGAAGCGAGCGAAGGCCCTGCCCGGCGAGGTCTGGGCCGAGGTCGGCAAGGCCGACGTGGTGGTGCACGCCGGTGACTGGATGACCGTCGACCTGCTCGACGAGCTGGAGTCCCGGTCCCGGCGCCTCATTGGCGTGTACGGCAACAACGACGGCGCCGCGCTGCGAGCGCGGCTGCCCGAGGTCGCTCGGGCCGAGCTGGAGGGCCTGCGCCTGGCCGTGGTGCACGAGACGGGCTCGGCGAAGGGCCGCGAGCAGCGGTGCGCGCGTGACTTCCCCGGCACGGACGTGCTCGTGTTCGGGCACAGCCACATCCCGTGGGACACCGTCGCGGACACCGGACTGCGCCTGCTCAACCCCGGCTCGCCCACCGACCGCCGCAGGCAGCCGCACTGCACGTACCTGACGGCGACGGTCGCGGACGGCGAGCTGTCCGACGTCGAACTGCACGCGCTGCCACCGAGGTGAGGATGGATCCGGTCAAGGTTCTCCGGCAGATCGCGCTCCACCTGGAACGGGCGGGCGAGCCCAGCTACCGCGTGCGGGCGTTCCGCAAGGCCGCCGCCGTGGTGGACGAGCTGCCCGAGGGGGAGCTGGCCGAGCGGATCCGAGGCGGCACGCTGACGGCACTGCCCGGCATCGGCAAGACCACGGCCAAGGTGATCGTGGACGCCGTGGAGGGCCGCGAGCCGGCCTATCTGACCGACCTCGAGTCCCGGGGCGCGCCCGGCATCCCCGACGGCGGGGCGCTGCACGCGGCGCTGCGCGGGGACTGCCACACCCATTCCGACTGGTCCGACGGCGGCAGCCCCATCGCGGAGATGGCCGAGGCGGCACGTGCGCTCGGCCACGAGTACCTCGTGCTCACGGACCATTCGCCGCGGCTGACCGTCGCCAACGGGCTCAGCGCGGAGCGGCTGCGCAGGCAGCTGGACGCGGTGCGGGAGGTCAACGCCGAGCTGGCGCCCTTTCGCGTCCTCACCGGTATCGAGGTCGACATCCACGCCGACGGCACGCTCGACCAGGACCCGGAGCTGCTGGAGGAGCTCGACGTGGTGGTGGCGAGCGTCCACTCGCTGCTGCGCCAGCCCGCCGCGGAGATGACCCCGCGCATGCTCAAGGCCATCGAGAACCCGCGCGTGAACGTGCTGGGGCACTGCACTGGGAGGCTGGTCACCGGCCGGGGCAGGCCGGAGTCGCAGTTCGACGCCGAGGCCGTGTTCACCGCGTGCCGGGAGCACGACGTCGCCGTGGAGATCAACTCGCGGCCCGAGCGGCTCGACCCGCCGAGGCGGCTGCTGCGGCTGGCCAAGGAGATCGGCTGCCGGTTCTCGATCGACAGCGACGCGCACGCGCCCGGACAGCTCAGCTGGCTGCCGTTCGGCTGCGTGCGGGCCACCGAATGCGGCGTCACCGAGGACGATGTGATCAACACGATGACCGCCGACGACCTCGTCGCCTGGGCCGCCCGCCGGTGACCACCATCCGCCGAGCCGCAGTGAAGGCCACCTTCACTGCGTTCAACGCAGGCATGGTGGCCTTCACTG
>NZ_QEQT01000033.1:0-21864 GCF_003311655.1 Prauserella sp. PE36
CGGAAGACCACGAGCTTGGCGGCCCAGAGCCCGCCGAGCAGGACGACCGACGACGGCGCGCGAGCCGGTTTGCGAAAGGGGTCAGTCGTTCGCGTGCAGGGCGGCGTTGAGCTCGATACCGGTGCCCTCGCGCGGAACGACCTCGACGGCGCCCGTCGCCGAGTTGCGGCGGAACAGCACGCCGGAGATGCCGGAGAGCTCGCGGGCCTTGACGGACTTGCCCTCGACGACCACCTTCGTGCCCGCTGTGACGTACAGGCCGGCCTCGACGACGGAGTCGTCGCCGAGCGAGATGCCGACGCCACCGTTGGCCCCGATGAGGCAGCGCTCGCCGACCGAGATCACCTCGGTACCACCGCCGGAGAGCGTGCCCATGATCGACGCGCCACCGCCGACGTCGCTGCCGTCGCCCACCACGACACCCGCCGAGATGCGGCCCTCGACCATGGAGGCGCCGAGCGTGCCGGCGTTGAAGTTCACGAAGCCCTCGTGCATCACGGTGGTGCCGCTCGCCAGGTGGGCGCCGAGCCGGACACGGTCGGCGTCACCGATCCGCACGCCGCTGGGCGTGACGTAGTCCACCATGCGCGGGAACTTGTCCACGCTGTAGACGGTCACCGGGCCCCTCGCGCGCAGGCGCAGGCGCGTCGCCTCGAAGCCGTCCACCGGGCACGGGCCGTGGTTGGTCCACACCACGTTGGCCAGCAGCCCGAACTGGCCGTCGAGGCTCAGCCCGTGCGGCCGGACGAGCCGGTGCGACAGCAGGTGCAGGCGCAGGTACACGTCGTGTGCGTCCGCGGGCGCCTTCGCCAGCGAGGCGATCGAGGTGCGCACGGCGACGACCTCGACCCCGCGATCGGTGTCCGTGCCGAGCAGCGCGACAGCGGCCTCGCCGAGCACCTCGGCGGCCTCCTCGTCCGACAGTCGCGCGGTGCCTGCCTCGCCGTCGGTGGTCAGCTTCGGATGCGGGAACCACGTGTCGAGCACCGTGCCGTCGGTGGTGATGGTCGCCAGGCCGACGCCGGTCGCGCCCGTGGTCTCCGGATTGGGGGTCTGCTCACTCACGGCCGTAACGGTAACCCGTGGCTCAGCCCGACTGCGTCGTGACTTCGGGCAGCTTGGACACGTGCGCCTTGACCTGCCCCAGCGCGGTCGACATGTCGACCAGTGCTTCCGTGCACGCGTCGGCGGAACCCTGCGTGCCGCACGTGTTGTCGCGGTAGCCCCTGATGGCCTTGTCGAGCGCCCGCCCCGCCTCGGCCAGCTCGGGATGCTCGGTGCCCGCGAACTTCTGCGCCGTGCCGGGGACGGTGCCGAGCTGGGTGACGTACTTCTGGCAGCCGGGCGGGTCCATCTCCGTGGGGTCGGTGAAGCACACGTCCATCGTCAGTGCCTCGAGCTTCACCCGCAGTGCGCCGGGGCCGGGGTCGGGCGCGGCGCCCTTCGGCGTCGGACCCGCCTCGCGGGCGCAGGCGGACAGCGGCAGCAACACCACAGCGGCGGCGGTGACCAGCAGAGCACGGGTACGCACGAGTCAACCGTACGCACCGCGAGATACGGTGCTGCTCATGCCCTCGCTCGACCTGCGTTCCGACCCCGTCGACCTCACCGCCGCACTGGTGGACATCCCCAGCGTGTCCGGGGAGGAGGCGGTGATCGCCGACGCCGTGGAGTCCGCGTTGCGCCGTCAGGCCCCGCACCTGGAGGTCGTGCGCAACGGCGACGCCGTGCTCGCGCGCACGTCGCTGGGCAGGCCGTCGCGCGTGGTGCTCGCCGGGCACCTCGACACGGTGCCCGTGAACGACAACCTCCCCGGCAAGCGCACCGGCAGCGGCTCCGACGAGGTGCTGCACGGCCTGGGCACCGTGGACATGAAGGGCGGCGACGCGGTGTTCCTGCACCTCGCCGCCACCCTGCCGGAGCCGACGCACGACGTGACGTTCGTGTTCTACGACTGCGAGGAGGTGGAGGCCGTCCGCAACGGCCTCGGCCGCATCGAGCGCGAGCTGCCCGACTGGCTTTCCGGTGACCTCGCGATCGTCGGTGAGCCGTCCAACGCCGTGATCGAGGCTGGCTGCCAGGGCACGATGCGCATCGAACTGCGCACGGCCGGCACACGTGCGCACACGGCACGGGCGTGGATGGGCAGCAACGCCATCCACGCGCTCGCCGAACCGCTGCGCACGCTCACCGCCTACGAGCCGAGGGTCGTCGAGATCGACGGGCTCACCTACCGCGAGGGCCTGCAGGCCGTGCGCATCGGCGGCGGGGTCTCCGGCAACGTCGTCCCGGACGCGGCCGTGCTCGCCGTCAACCACCGGTTCGCCCCCGACCGCACCCCCGAACAGGCCGAGCAGCACCTGCGCGAGGTGTTCGACGGCCATGACGTGACCGTGGTCGACAGCTCGCCCGGTGCGCTGCCGGGACTCGGTGAGCCCGCGGCGGCGGAGCTGGTGGCGGCGGCCGGGGGAGAGGCCGCGGCGAAGCTCGGCTGGACCGACGTGGCCCGCTTCGCGGCGCTCGGGATGCCTGCGGTGAACTTCGGCCCCGGTGACCCGACGCTCGCGCACACGCGGCAGGAGCACGTCGCCGTCGCCGAGATCCACCGCGTCGCCGAGGTTCTCCGGTCGTTCCTGGGGACCTGACCTCTAGGCTGGGCGCTGTGAGTGACCAGGTGACACACAGCATCCCGGACGACGCGGAACACCCACCGGAACGGCACCGTGGTCCGGTGGTGTTGCGCCGGTCCCGCCAGGCGGAGGACTCGACCACCGACCAGCGCCTGCTGGACTCGAGGGGCCCCAGCGACTGGGTGCACACCGACCCGTGGCGCGTGTTGCGAATCCAGGCCGAGTTCGTGGAGGGCTTCGGCGCGCTGGCCGAGGTTCCGCGTGCCGTCACGGTGTTCGGCTCCGCGCGCACGCCGCGCGACCACCCCGAGTACCAGCTCGGCCGCGACATCGGCGCCGCGCTGGCCAACGCCGGCTTCGCCGCGATCACCGGCGGCGGCCCCGGCTCGATGGAGGCCGTGAACCGCGGCGCGTCGGAGGCGGGCGGGCTCTCCATCGGGCTCGGCATCGAGCTGCCCTTCGAGCAGGGGCTGAACCCGTGGGTGGACCTCGGCGTCAACTTCCGCTACTTCTTCACCCGCAAGACGATGTTCATCAAGTACGCGCAGGCGTTCATCTGCCTGCCGGGCGGGTTCGGCACGCTGGACGAGCTGTTCGAGGCGCTGACGCTCGTACAGACGAAGAAGGTGACGAAGTTCCCGGTGGTGCTCTTCGGCAGCGACTACTGGGGCGGGCTCTACGAATGGGTTCGCAACACGGTGCTCGGCGAGGGCAAGATCGGGGAACGCGACGCCGATCTGCTGCACGTCACCGACGACATCGACGACGCGGTGGGCGTCGTGCTCGAGGCGTACAAGGCGTGGGAGGACACTCACTAGTGCGACGCGTATGCGTGTTCTGCGGCTCGTCGGCAGGCAACAGCTCCGGATACGCGGAGGAGGCCGCCAAGCTGGGCGCCCTGCTCGCCGAACGCGGCCTCGGCGTGGTCTACGGCGGGGCGAGCGTGGGCCTGATGGGCGCCGTCGCCGATGGTGCGCTCGCCGCGGGCGGCGAGGTGATCGGCGTGATCCCGAAGCATCTGATGCGGGTGGAGATCGCGCACCACAACCTCACCGAGCTACACGTCGTGGAGGACATGCACGAGCGCAAGGCCACGATGGCCTCGCTGTCCGACGGGTTCCTCGCGCTGCCGGGCGGGGCCGGGACGCTCGAGGAGCTCTTCGAGGTGTGGACGTGGGCCCAGCTCGGCCTGCACGCCAAGCCGATCGGCCTCGTCGACGCGTCCGGCTACTTCGGCAAGCTCGCCGAGTTCATCGAGCACATGTCGGCCGAGGGCTTTCTCAACAAGGCCAGCCGGGAGCTGATCACCATCGACGCGGACCCCGTGGCGCTGCTCGACGCCTTCGAGCGGCACGACGGGGTCCCCGTCGACAAATGGGCGGAGGACTGACCTTCCCCCAAGGCCACCTTTGTTGCGCTCAACGCAACAAAGGTGGCCTTGGGGGGCGGGAAAGCGGTGTGAACGGTCAGGCGGCGTTGGGGCGCTTGTGGTAGGCGTCCACGTACTCCTGCTTCGACAGTTCCATGATCGCGTACATGATCTCGTCGGTCACCGCGCGGCGGATGGCGGGCGAGTCCTTGAGCCCTTCGTAACGGGAGAACTCCAGCGGGTCACCGAACCGCACGGTGACCCGTACGAGCCTCGGAATCTTCTTGCCGTGCGGGAGGAGCCGGTCGGTGCCGGTCAGCGCCACGGGCACCACCGGCGCGCCGGTCGCGAGCGCGAGCGCTCCGACCCCGGTGTGCCCCCGGTGCAGGCGGCCGTCGAGGGAACGCGTGCCTTCCGGGTAGATGCCGAATGCGCCGCCGTCGTCGAGCACCCGGCGGGCGGCGCCGAGCGCGGCCAGCCCCGCCGCCGCGTTACCGCGCTCCACCGGCACGTAGCCGAGCGCGGACAGGAACGCCGCCATCAGGCGCGCCTTCGGTCCCTTGCCGGTGAAGTACTCGGCCTTGCCGAGGAACGCGACGGGCCGCGGCGTCACGATGGGGATCACGAAGGTGTCGGCGGCGGAGCGATGGTTGGCGGCCAGTATCACCGGCCCGGTCGGTGGCACCTTGTCCGCGTCGACGACGATCGGCCGGTACACGAGCCTGGTCAGCGGCGCGAGTACCCGGCGGATCAGCAGTTGCAGCACGTCTCCTCCAGCGGCGTTGTCCATCCAGCATGGCACGATCGGTTCTCATGAACGAGGAGTGGTTCGCCCGGCGAACCTGGCAGTCTCCACAGTGGACGGCCGATGAGCTGCGTCTCGTCAAGGGCGGGCGCACGGTCTCCGTGGTGCTGCCCGCCCTGGACGAGGCCGGAACGGTCGGCGGCGTCGTCGCCTCGGTGCGCCCGCTGCTGGGCACGCTCGTCGACGAGCTGGTGGTGTTCGACTCCGGCTCGACCGACGGCACGGCCGACGTCGCCGCGCGGGCGGGCGCGCGCGTGGTGCACCGCGAGGACGTGCTGCCGGACTGGACGCCGCTGCCCGGCAAGGGCGAGGTGCTCTGGCGGTCGCTGGCCGCCACCACCGGCGACGTCGTGGTGTTCCTCGACTCGGACCTCGTCGACCCCGACCCCGGGTTCGTGCCGTCGCTGCTCGGCCCGCTGCTGTGCGAGGACGGAGTCCACCTGGTCAAGGGCTTCTACCGCAGGCCGCTGCGGCTGGAGTCCGAGGAGCTGGGCACCGGCGGCGGCCGCGTCACCGAGCTGCTGGCGAGGCCGCTGCTCGCAGCGCTGCGGCCCGCGTTGTCCGGCCTCGTGCAGCCGCTCGGTGGCGAGTACGCGGGCACGCGGGAGCTGCTGGAGTCGGTGCCGTTCGCCACGGGGTACGGCGTGGAGATCGGCCTGCTGCTCGACGCGGAGTCCCGGTACGGGCTCGACGCGCTCGCCCAGGTGAACCTCGGGGTGCGCAAGCACCGCAACCGCTCGCTGCTGCAGCTCGGTGTCATGGCGCGGCAGATCCTCGGCACCGCGCTCGCCCGCTGCGACATCGAGGCCTCCGGCGCCGGGCTGACCCAGTTCACGCAGGTGGCGGGCGAGTGGTTGCCCGAGCACACCGAGGTGGCCGTGACCGACCGCCCCCCGATGTGCGAGGTGCTCGCCGCCCGCCGCTGAGGTGGCCCTCCCAACCGCAGTGAAGGCCACCTTCACTGCGTTGAACGCAGGCATGGTGGCCTTCACTGCGGTCACCGCGGCGCCGTGTGCCACGATCGGGACGTGACCACCGCGCTCATCTATCTCGTCGTGATGCTGCTCGTGGCCGCCGTGGTGTTCCTGCTGGCTGCCGTTGTGTTCGGCCGGGGCGAGGAACTGGCTCCGCTGGCCCCGGGCAGCTCGCCGACCCGGCTGCCCGCCGAGGACATCACCGGCGAGGACGTGAGCGCCGTGAAGTACCAGCTCGTGCTGCGTGGCTACAAGATGTCCGAGGTCGACTGGGTGATGGGACGGCTGGGCGGCGAGATCGACGGGCTGCGTGCACGGGTCGCCGACCTCGAGGCCCAGCTGGCGGAGCGGGTCGAGCGCAACGAACGCGAGGCGTCCCAGTGACCGATCTGGTGCTGTCCGTCGACGTCGCGGCACCGGCCGGGACCACGTGGCTCGCGCTCACCGACTGGCACCGGCAGCGCGAGTGGTTGCTCGGCACCGACGTGCGCGTGGTGTCCGGCAACGGCCGCAGCGTCGGTTCGAAGCTGGAGGCGTTCACCGGCGTCGCCGGCGTCGGTTTCACCGACTCGATGGAGATCACGAGCTGGGAGCCGCCCGTGCGCTGCACCGTGCGTCACCTGGGCTTTCTCGTGCGCGGCACCGGCTCGTTCCACGTGCAGGACCGGGGTCCGAGCCGGTCGGTGTTCATCTGGTCAGAGCAGCTCGACCTCCCGTTCGGGGTCGTGGGGCGGCTGGGCTGGCCGCTGGTGAAGCCGGTGTTCTCCCTTGGCCTTCGACGCTCCCTGCACAACTTCGCCAAGTTCGCCGAGTCCTACGTGGTGGGCGGATGAGCGAGCTGCTGGGTGAGGACGGCGTCGCGCGGTGCTCGTGGGGCAACTCGGCGCCCGACTACGCCGTCTATCACGACACCGAGTGGGGTGTGCCGCTGCGCGGCGAGGTCGCGCTGTTCGAGCGGCTCTCGCTGGAGGCGTTCCAATCCGGACTGTCGTGGCTGGTGATCCTGCGCAAGCGCGAGGCGTTCCGGCGGGTGTTCCACGGTTTCGATCCCGAACGCGTGGCCGCCTTCGGCGAGGACGACGTGACGCGCCTGCTCGGCGACGCCTCGATCGTGCGCAACCGCGCGAAGATCCTGGCGACCATCACCAACGCGCGGGCCATCGTGAGCCTCGACGTGCCGCTCGACGAGCTGCTGTGGTCGTTCGCGCCCGACCCGGAAGGCCGCTTGCGGCCGGCCACGATGGCCGACGTGCCCGCGGTGACGGCCGAGTCGAAGGCGATGGCGCGCGCGCTGAAGAAGCGCGGCTTCGCCTTCGTCGGCCCCACCACGTGCTACGCGATGATGCAGGCCACCGGCATGGTCGACGACCACGTCGAGGGCTGCTTCCGGGCGGGCTGAGCGGGCTCAGCTGCCGATGAAGTCCGGTTTGCGCTTGGCCACGAAGGCCGCGACCGCCTCGTGGTGGTCGGTCGTGGCGCCCAGCGCGGTCTGCGCGGCGTCCTCCTCGGCGAGCGCCTCCTCCAGGGTGCTCTCGGCGGCGGCCGTGAGGGTGCCCTTGATCTTGGCGTAGGCGGCGGTCGGGCCCCCGGCCAGTTTCGCCGCCAGGTCCTGCGCCCTCGCCGCGAGGTCCTCGTCGGCGACGACCTCGCCGACCAGGCCGATGCGCAGCGCCTCGGCGGAGTCGACCGGACGCGCGAGCAGCATCAGCTCCGCCGCGCGGCCGTAGCCGATCAGCCGCTGCAGCGTCCACGACGCGCCCGAGTCGGGACCGAGGCCCACGTTGGCGAAGGCCATCAGGAAGTTGGCGGAAGCCGCCGCGATCCGCAGATCGGCGGCGTAGGCGAACGCGGCGCCCGCGCCGGCGGCGGGGCCGTTCACGGCGGCGATCACGGGCTTGGGTGCCTCGACGATCGCCCTGACGATGGGGTTGTAGTGCTCGGTGACCGTGCGCAGGGGCGCGTCGTCGCCCGCCTCCAGCAGTCCGATGTGCTCCTTGAGGTCCTGCCCGGCGCAGAACGCCTTGCCCGCCCCGGTGAGCACGATCGCCCGCACCCCCGGGTCGGCCGAGGCGTCCCGCAGCTCGGCGAGCAGCCGCTCCTTCAGCTCGACCGTGAGCGAGTTGTATGCCTTGGGGCGGTTGAGGATCAGTGTGCGCACGCGGTCGCTGTCGCTCCGCAGCAGCACGTCATCGGTGGTCACGAAAAACCCTCCGTCCGTCTGAGTCGCCACGCGAGTCTGACAGCCCCGCGAGCCGCATACCAGCATGGATGCCCCGACGCTAAGATCGGTCCGCGTTCACGGCCAGCTGCTGATGGGGGACAATGGTCACGACCCGGTTGTTCCCAGGAGCGCGAGCCGGGCACTGCTTGAAGACGGAGGGAGCACGCTATGGCGGCCATGAAGCCCCGGACCGGAGATGGTCCCCTCGAAGTTACTAAGGAGGGGCGGGGCCTCGTGATGCGCGTACCGCTCGAGGGCGGTGGGCGACTCGTCGTCGAGCTGTCGGCCGAGGAGGCCAAGGACCTCGGTGCGGCCCTTCAGGAGGCCACCAGCTAACCACGTTCTCTGCCCGTACCCGCCAGCGTCGACTCCGTTCGGGCTGGCTGTCTTCACCGTGCCTGGAGGCCGCCGATGGCCCGCTCCCCGCTCCCGTCCGTACCCAGCCGGCTGCTCGATGTCGAGGTCGGCGACACCGCGCGCAAGGGGGAGCCGCTCGCCGCGGTGCTCACCCCTGACGGCGAGTCCCCGTACACCGACGTCGCCGACCGGTTGCGCGCGACCGGCAAGGCGGGCGAGGTGCACGTGGTGCCCGGTGACGAGGGGCCGAGGTGGCTCGTCGGCGTCGGCGACGGCACGGAGAAGCAGTACCGCGCGGCTGGGGCGGCGTTCATCCGCGCGGCCAACTCGTTCGCGGAGGCGGAGTCGAACGCGGGCCGCAAGGTTCCGAAGCGCGTTCTGGTCCAGCTCCCGGCCGACGTCGGCTCCGAGCGGTACGCGGCGTTCGCGACGGGCGCGCTGCTCGGCGGTTACCGCTACCGGGTCAGCTCCGAGGAGCCGAAGGCGAGCGTGCGCGCGGTGCGCCTGCTGACCACGGACCAGCGCGCCGTGCCCGCGCACGAGGACGCCGTGAACAGGGCGCGCGAGCTGGCGGCCTCCTCCGCGCTGGCCCGCGACCTCGCCAACACCCCGGCGAACGTCAAGAACCCCGCGTGGCTGGCCGGCGTGGCCGAGCAGGCCGCGGACGACGTCCCCGGGCTCTCGGTCACCGTGCGGGACGAGGAGTGGCTGACGGCGCAGGGCTTTGGCGGCGTGCTCGCGGTGGGCGGCGGCTCGGCGAGCCCGCCGAGGCTGATCGAGCTGAGCCACCGGCCGCGCGGGGCCACCACACACCTGCTGCTGGTCGGCAAGGGCATCACGTTCGACACCGGCGGCATCTCGATCAAGCCGGCCGAGGGCATGCACCTCATGCGCACCGACATGTCCGGTGGTGGCGCGGTGATCGCCGCGATGCGGGCGATCGCGGCACTCCGGCTCGGCGTGCGCGTGACGGGTCTCGTGCCAGCAGCGGAGAACCACGTGTCGGGCTCGTCCTACCGGCCGGGCGACGTGGTGCGGCACTACGGCGGGCGCACCACGGAGGTCGCCAACACCGACGCCGAGGGCAGGATGGTGCTGGCCGACGCGATCGCCTACGGCGTGCAGCGGTACCGGCCGGACGCCGTGGTGGACGTCGCGACGCTGACGGGAGCGATGAAGGTGGCGCTCGGCCTGCGCACCGGCGGGCTCTTCGCCAGCGACGACGAGCTGGCCGAGCGCGTGCGGGCCGCGGGGGAGCGGGCGGGCGAACAGTGGTGGCGGATGCCGCTGCTTGAGGACCACGCCGCCGACGTGCGCAGCGACATCGCCGACGTCCGGCAGGCGCCGCCCGGGCCTGGCGGGATCACCGCCGCGCTGTTCCTGCGTGAGTTCACCGCGGGCCTGCCGTGGGCGCACCTGGATATCGCCGGCCCGGCGCGTTCGGAGAAGAACTACGACGAGGTGGTGCCAGGCGGCACCGGCTTCGCGGCGCGCACGCTGGTCGAGCTGGCCGCGTCCTACGGCACCTGAGCCCGTTCGCGTACGAAGTTCCGGAACGCCGCCACGGCGGGTGGCAGCGGGTAGCCGACCGGCCACACGAGGCCGATCGCGCGCGTGACCCTCGGCGCGAGCGGCACCTCGGCGACGCCAGCCGGGGTGCCCGGCTCGAACTTCGGCAGCAGCGCCACGCCGAGTCCCGCGGCGACCAGGCCGCGCACGGTGTCCGACTCCTGCCCCTCGAACGCGATCGTCGGCGTGAACCCGGCGCGGCGGCACAGGTCGTCGGTGATGGTGCGCAGGCCGTAGCCGTGTTCGAGCATCACGAAGTCCTCGTCGGCGAGGTCGGTCATGCGCACGAGGCGCCGGCCGGCGAGGCGGTGCCCTGCCGGGACCGACACGAACAGCTCCTCCTCGGCGAGCGTGACGGCCTCGACGTCGGCCTCCTCTGGCGGCGGTGCGACAAGGGCGAGGTCGATCGTGCCCGCGCGGAGCCGGTCGACGATCTCCTGCCGCGAGCCCTGGACGAGGCTGAACCGGGCGTGCGGGTACGCGGCACGGAAGTCGCGGAGCAGTCCGGGCACGAGCGAGCGGCCGAGCAGATGCAGGAAGCCGAGTTCGACGTGCCCGCGTTCCGGGTCGATCTCCTCGCGGACCTGGCGGACGCCGCCCGCGAGCACGTCGAGCGCGCGGTCGGCGGCTTCGGCCAGCAGCTCACCCGCGCGTGTCAGCCGGATGCCGCGACCTTCCGGGACGATCACCGGAGCGCCGAGGCGCTCGCCGAGTGCGGCGAGGCGCCGGCTGGCCGTGGGCTGCGGGATGCCGAGCTCCTGTGCCGCGCGGGTGACGTTGCGAGTGAGCCTCAGCACGCGCAGCAGTGGCGCGTGCGCGGCGAGCTCGGCCGTGAGCGGGGCGTCTGTCGATTCATCCGGCACGGTATGGATTATCGCTGATCCGCGTATTGGACGTATTGATTGCCGGTGCTTAGCGTCGCCGGAGTGGTGACGTTGGCGCGGGAACGCGCGGTCGGGACCCGCTGGGTCAGCCTGGCGACGGCGGCGGCGGGCGTGTGCTCGTTCGCGCTGCTCTACGCGCCGCAGCCGCTGCTGCCGCAGCTGGCGGCGGAGTTCGGACTCGACCCCGGCAGGGCGTCGCTGGCGGTGAGCGTCGCGACGGGAGCGCTCGCGATCGCGGTGCTGCCGATCGCGGTGCTCTCGGAGCTGGTCGGGCGGCGCCCGATCATCGTCGCGTCGGTGCTCGCGTCGGCCGCTCTCGGACTGGCGCTGCCGTTCGCGCCGTCCTTCGAGGTCCTGCTCGCGCTGCGGGTGCTGCAGGGCATCGCGATCGCGGGCTTCCCCGGCGTGGCCGCCGCGTACCTGGCGGAGCAGCTCGGCAGGACCGGCGTCGCGGCGGCGGTCGGGATGATGATCGCGGGCAACACCATCGGCGGCATGGCGGGCAGGCTGGCGAGCGGGTTCACCACGGACCGGCTCGGGTGGCACGGCGCACTCGCCGCGGTCGCGGTACTGGCCCTGCTCTGCGCGCTACTCACCGTGTTCACCTTGCCGCGCAGCCCCCGTTCGCGTAGGGAGCAAGGGAGCTTTACTACCGCGAAACGAGAGCAAAGCTCCCTTGCTCCCCAAGAGACGGGGTGGGGGAGGTTGCGGAGCGTGTTCGCCGGGATCGGGTCGGCACTGCGGAAGCCGGTGCTGCTCGCCCAGTACGCGGTCGCCCTGCTCGCCATGGGGTCCTTCGTCGCGCTCTACAACGCCGCCGGGTTCCGCCTCACCGCCGAGCCGCTCGGGCTCAGCCCCGCGATCGCCTCGCTGATCTTCCTCGCCTACGCGCTCGGCTCGGTGTCGTCCGCGACGGCGGGCAGGCTCGTCCACCGGCTCGGCCGCCGCCGCTCCCTGCTACTCGGCCTCTCCGCGACGATTGCGGGCACCCTGCTGACGCTGCCCGACTCGCTGCCGCTCGTCGTCGCCGGATTCCTGCTGCTCACGGCCGGGTTCTTCGCGGCGCACGCCGTCGCCAACGGGTGGGCCGCCGCGGAGGCGCCCGAAGGGGCGCGCGGCCAGACCGGCGGCATCTACACGCTCGCCTACTACCTCGGCAGCAGCGTTGGCGGCACCCTCGGCAGCGTCGTCTACGGCCACGCGGGGTGGGGCTGGCTCGTCGCCGTCGTCACCGCGTGGCTGGCGCTCGCGATGCTCAGCTGCCTACCGCGGCCGCGAGCAGCCCGTTCCCGACCGGGATGATCGCCGGGCGCAGCCGCTCGTCCTCGCGCACCGCCCTCGCCACCTCGCGCAGCGCCAGCAGCTCGGGGTCCCGTCGCGCCGGGTCGCCGAGCCTGCCGCCGACCAGCACGTTGTGGAACACGATCACGCCGCCCGGCCGCAGCAGCTGCACGCCGAGGTCGAAGTAGCCGGGATACTCCACCCGGGCCGCGTCGGCGAACACCATGTCGTAGCCACCCGAGGTCAGCCTCGGCAGCACGTCGAGTGCTTTGCCCATGATCAGCCGCATGCGCCCCGGCGGGAACCCCGCGTCGAGGAACACCCTGCGCGCCGAGCGATGGAACTCCGGTTCGAGGTCGATCGTCGTCAGCACCCCGTCCGCGGCCATGCCTCTCAGCAGGTGCAGGCCGCTCACGCCGGTGCCCGTCCCGATCTCCACGACGGCTCTGGCCTGCAGCGTCGCGGCGAGGAAGCCCAGCGCGGCGCCGGTCGCGCACGACACCGGCAGGCAGCCGAGCTCCTCGGCGCGCGCCCGCGTGGCGGCGAGGAGCTCGTCGTCGGGGAGGTAGCTCTCGACGAAGTCGCCGAGGTCCACCGGCCCCGTGATGCTCGTCTCGGAGTTCACGCGCAGAGGTTAGCGCGGCAGCCCCGGCGACTCGGTCAACCACGCTGAACCATCTTCTCAGGCTGCTCTCAGACGCATCTCACTAGAACCATAAGGAAGCACGGAAAACTACGTCCCAAGGATGGGAACACTCCACGCAGCCGCTGCGTTGGGCAGGGTGAGTAAGGGGGAGCAGGCCGATGGAGGTGCCTCAGCTGTCGCGAAACAGCACGCAGACCGCGCCGAAGCCGACCGATGCCGAGGTGGCAGAGCCAGCCATGGTGAGCGCCGCGGGCGATCAGGGGGACGCCGCGTGGACGCCGCCGTCGTGGGACGAGGTCGTGCGCGAGCACGCCGACCGCGTCTACCGGCTGGCCTACCGCCTCACGGGCAACACACACGACGCCGAGGACCTCACCCAGGAGACGTTCATCCGGGTGTTCCGCTCGCTCGCGTCGTACAAGCCCGGGACGTTCGAGGGCTGGCTGCACCGCATCACCACCAACCTGTTCCTGGACATGGCACGGCGCCGCTCGCGCGTGCGCATGGAGGGACTGCCCGACGACACCGACCGCATCGTCGGTGACGACCCGAGCCCCGAGCAGGTCTACTCCGAGACGCACCTGGACCCGGACCTGCAGGCCGCGCTCGACGACCTGCCTCCGGAGTTCCGCGCCGCCGTCGTGCTGTGCGACGTCGAAGGCCTTTCGTACGAGGAGATCGGCGCGACCCTCGGGGTTAAGCTCGGCACCGTGCGCAGCAGGATTCACCGCGGCCGCCAGGCACTGAAGGCCTCCCTGGAGCGTCGCCGCGCGCTCAAGTTGGAGGCCACGGTATGACCGAACACCGGGGGTGGGGGCTCCCCGAGTCGCACCTGTTGCCGGACGCGGTGGTCGCGTTCGTCGACAGGGAGCTGTCGCTGGGCGCCCACGAGCGCGCCGCGGCACACATCGCCCGGTGTCCGGGCTGCGCGGCCGACGTACGCGCGCAGCGGCAGGCCCGTTCTGCCGTGCAGCACGCACAGGCTCCCTCGATGTCACCCGGGTTCCTCGCGAGCCTGCGCTCGATACCGGAGCACACCGACATCACCACCACACCGGACAACCTCGCGATCACTGACGACGGCCAGCTCGTCGCCATCCAGCGGCCCGAGCGCGTCGCCGGCCTCCGTAACGGCCTGCCCAGCGGTCCGCTGGGCAGCTCGGCGCCACTGGGCAGCTCGGCCAATGTGCTGGGCAGTGGCGCGCGTCTCGGCTCCTCCCGGCGCCGCGCGGCGCAGGGCGCCGGCGTCGTCGTGTCCGGTCTGGTGCTGAGCGCGCTCGCGCTCGTCGCCACGGTCGGCGCCGACGACCCCGACAGCGAGCAGGGCGGCACCGCGCCCGCCGGTGTCCTTCGGGCCCAGTTCGGCAACGGCCCCGCCCCGACGCCGACCACCACAAGCGTCAGCACGACCGCACCGGCGCCGGCACCGGCACTGAGCACCACCCAGGCCGCCGCGCCGATGGAAGGTCCGCGCTGAGCAACACCCACTTCACTGTGGGGGCGGCAGAATTCGAGTGCTGAGCTCGGCGCGTAGGGTCGCCTCGAGCAACCACGCACCGAGCACTGAAGCCGTCTGTCTGTCGGGGAATGATGAACCAGCCACCGAACCCGCCCGAGGAGGAACCCGGCGAGCAGGGCCCGCGGCTGCGGCCCCGGCCCATCGCGCGTCCCTCCGTTGATCCGGCACTCGCCGCGACGTTCGGCAGGCCGCGCGGGGTCGAAGGTCCCTTCGACAAGCTCTACACCCCCGACACCGCCAGCCACCGCAACGGCGGCGCCGCCAAGCCGCCGCCCCCCGAATCGCTGGCCGAGGCGTTCGGCAAGCCGCCCGGCTCGGAGAGCGTGGTTCTCCAGCGGCCACCGGACGACAACGGTGCCCGCCCCGGCCAGGAACCGGACGAGCCGCTGTGGTCGTCGTCGCGGGACCCGTGGCGCGACCCCGGCTCCGGCGCGGTGCTCGGCGGCCCCGCGGTGCTCGCCGAGGACGACGAGCCCGACGACGAGGAACGCCCGCGCGGAGCGCTGCTGAGCCTTCCCGAGGTGCTGTTCGGCCGCCGTGTCAAGCCCACCGCGCTCGCCCTGCTCGGGGTGATCGCCCTGCTGGTCGGCGCGGTAGGCGGGCTCGTCGGCTGGGGCCTGGCGAGCGCGGGCGACTCGCTGACCGGCGAGCTCAACATCGCCGAGGCCGAGGCCGGCAGGGAGCGGGCCGCCGGCTCGATCGCCGACATAGCGAAACGAGTGTCGCCCGCCGTCGTGTCCATCGAGGTCAAGTCCGGGCAGTCGGGCGGCTTCGGCTCCGGTGTCGTGATCGACCCGCAGGGCTACGTCGTCACCAACAACCACGTGGTCTCGCAGGCGACGCGCGACGAGGAGGCCGAGATCACGGCCGTGTTCATCGACGGCACCAGGGCGAAGGCCGAGATCGTCGGCACGGACCCCAAGACCGACCTCGCGGTGATCAAGGTGAACGTCTCGAACCCCGTGGTGATCGAGATCGGCAAGTCCTCCGAGCTGGCGCCAGGGGACGCGGTGGTGGCCGTCGGCTCGCCGTTCGGCCTGGAGAACACCGTCACCGAGGGCATCGTCAGCGCACTGGACCGCCCCGTCACGGCGCCGGGCGAGAACGGCGACCCCCCGGTCACCTACGACGCGATCCAGACCGACGCCGCGATCAACCCCGGCAACTCCGGCGGCGCGCTGGTGGACTCGACCGGTGCCCTCGTCGGCATCAACTCCCTGATCCGCACCGTCGGCACCGGCGGTGAGGGCGGCAGCATCGGCCTCGGTTTCGCGATCCCGGTGGACCAGGCCATGCGGATCAGCGAGGCTCTCGTGCGCGACGGCAAGGTCAACCACGCCGACCTGGGCGTCAACGCGTCGTCCGTCGCGGCCAACACCTCCGAGGGCGCGCAGATCCAGAACGTGGTCGACGGCGGCCCGGCTTCGAGGGCCGGTATCAAGGAAGGCGACGTGATCACGAAGGTCGGAGACCGCCAGGTGCGCAACGCCGCCGAGCTGACCGTCGCCGTCCGGGAGCACGACATCGGGGAGGTCGTGCCGATCCGGGTGGTCCGTAACGGTCGTCCCCTTACCGTCGACGTCACCTTGGGTTCAGACTAACGCGGTACGCTGGTCGCGACGGTTCCGAGGAGGTTCGCAGCGTGTTCGAAAACATCGGCTGGGGCGAGATCCTCGTCCTGCTCGTTGCCGCGTTGTTCATCCTCGGTCCCGAGCGGTTGCCCGAGGCGGCCGCCTGGCTCGGCCGGTCGGTGCGCAAGGTCAGGGACTTCGCCTCCGGCGCGCGCCAGCAGTTGCGCGACGAAATGGGTCCCGAGTTCGAGGAGTACCGCAAACCGATCGAGGACCTCCGCTCGCTGCGCAACTTCGACCCGAAGCGCGCCGTGGCCCAGCACCTCTTCGACGGTGACCCGGACCCGCTCGGGCTGAACAACATCAACGGCACCAACGGGCACTCGAACGGCTCGAACGGCAGCCACAAGGCGGCTGCCGCGCCCGCGCCGGAACCACTCAAGGCGGGCGAGAAGCCCCCGGTGGACCCCGACGCCACGTAACCGCCTGCCCGCGAGTTCCCCGCTCGGGCGGGCGAGTTCCCCGCTCGGGTGGGCGAGTTCCCCGCTCGGGTGGGCGAGTTCCCCGCTCGGGTGGGCGAGTTCCCCGCTCGGGCGGGCGAGTTCCCCGCTCGGGCGGGCGAGTTCCCCGCTCGGGCGCGTGAGTTCCCAGCTCGTGCCCGCGAGTTCCGCGTTCGTGTCACCTCGTTCGAAGCACGAGCAGGAGACTCGCGGGGCCTGAGCAGAAAACTCGCGGGCCTGAGCAGGCGACTCGCGGCTAGCGGCCGGCGGGGCTGACGTTCAGCATCATGCCGGCGAGGCCGCGGGCGCGGACCGTCAGCTTCTCGGCGGCGCCCTTCAGCACCTGCGACGCCGCGGCATCCGGCTCGGCGAGCACCAGCGGAGTTCCCGCGTCGCCCTGCTCGCGCAGGCGCGGGTCGAGCGGCACCTGGCCCAGCAGTGGGACCTCCGAGCCGACGGACTTCGACAGCGAGTCGGCCACGGTCTGGCCGCCGCCGGCACCGAAGATCTCCATCCGCGAGCCGTCCGGGGTCTCCAGCCACGACATGTTCTCGATCACACCGGCGATCCGCTGACGCGTCTGCAGCGCGATCGCGCCAGCCCGCTCGGCCACCTCGGCCGCGGCCTGCTGCGGCGTTGTGACCACGAGGATCTCGGCGTTCGGGATCAGCTGGGCCACCGAGATCGCGATGTCACCGGTGCCCGGCGGGAGGTCCAGCAGCAGGATGTCCAGATCGCCCCAGAACACGTCCGCGAGGAACTGCTGCAGCGCGCGGTGCAGCATCGGACCACGCCACACCACCGGCGTGTTGCCGGGGGTGAACATGCCGATGGAGATCACCTTCACGCCGTGCGCCTGCGGCGGCATGATCATCTGCTCGACCTTGGTGGGCTTCTCGCCCGCCCCGAGCATGCGCGGCACCGAGTGCCCGTAGATGTCGGCGTCCACCACGCCGACCGAAAGCCCGCGCTCGGCCATCGCGACCGCGAGGTTCACCGTCACGCTCGACTTACCGACGCCGCCCTTGCCGGACGCGACGCAGTACACCCTGGTCATCGAGCCGGGCTGGGCGAACGGGATCACCGGCTCCGCCGAGTCGCCGCGCAACCGTTTGCGCAGTTCCGTGCGCTGCTCGTCGCTCATCACGTCGAGCTCTACATGGACGTCCGTGACACCCGGCAGCTTCGACACGGCCGCCGTGGTGTCGCGCGTGATGGTCTCCTTGAGCGGACAGCCTGCCACCGTGAGGTATACGGCGACGGTCACCGCACCGTCGTCGCCGACGGTGACGTCCTTGACCATGCCGAGCTCGGTGATCGGTTTGCGGATCTCCGGGTCGTGGACGTCGTTCAACGCAGTCCGGACGTCCTCGACGCTGGGGGTCTCTTGCGTAGTGGTCACTGCTCGGGCACCGACCTTCTGTCGCTGGCGGTTGCGGTTGCTTTCCTCATGCTACGTGGCTGCCCATTGAGGTCTTCCCGCAACTTGTCCAGCTCACTGCGCAGATAGTCGCGCGTGGCCACCTCGCCGACGGCCAGCCGCAACGCCGCCAGCTCCCGCGCGAGGTACTCGGTGTCGGCCTTCGTCTGTGCCGCCCGCAGGCGGTCTTCCTCCAGCGAGACGCGGTCGCGGTCGTCCTGCCGGTTCTGCGCCAGCAGGATCAACGGCGCCGCGTAGGCGGCCTGGGTGGAGAAGGCCAGGTTGAGCAGGATGAACGGGTACGGGTCCCAGCGCAGCGTCACCGCCGTCAGGTTCAGGGCGATCCACACGATCACCACGAGCGTCTGCCAGAACAGGTACTTCCCGGTGCCGAGGAAGCGCGCGAGCCGCTCGGAGAACCGGCCGAACGCCTCCACGTCGACGTTGAGCGCCAGCCGCCGTGGCTGCCGTGGCTGGTCGAGGCGTCGGCGGCTCAGCAGCTCAGGCATGTTCGGCCTCCTGTGTCGTCGCGGTGCCAACGTCGTGCAGTCCGGTCTCGCGCCAGCCCTCGGGCAGCAGGTGGTCGAGCACGTCGTCCACGGTCACCGCGCCGAGCAGGTGGTCCTCGGAGTCCACGACCGGCGCGCATGTGAGGTTGTACGCCGCGAAGTACCGCGTGACCTCGGTCAGCGACGCGGTCGGCCGCAGCGGCGGGAGGTCGGTGTCGGCCGCGGCGGCCACCAGGTCGGCGGGCGGCTCGCGCAGCAGCTGCTGGAAGTGCGCGCAGCCGACGTACCGTCCCGTGGGCGTCGCGCTCGGCGGGCGGCACACGAAAACCATGCTGGCCAGCGCGGGGGTGAGGTCGGGGTTGCGGATGTGCGCGAGCGCCTCGGCCACCGTGGCGTCCGGGGTCAGCACCACCGGCTCCGGGGTCATGAGCCCGCCCGCAGTGTCCGACGAGTACTCCAGCAGCCGCTTGACGGGCTCCGACTCGTCCGGATGCATGAGCTCGAGCAGCCGGTTCTGGTCGGCGGGGGTCAGCTCGGACAGCAGGTCGGCGGCGTCGTCGGGGTTCATCGCCTCGAGAATGTCGGCGGCGCGCTCCTCGGCAAGGTGGGAAAGCAGCTCCTTCTGGTTGTCCTCGGGCAGCTCCTCCAGCACGTCGGCGAGCCGCTCGTCGTCCATCGCGTCGGCGACCTCCTGCCTGCGCTTGAGCGGCAGGTCGCGCAGGGTCGCGGCGACGTCCACCGCGCGCATCGTGTCGAACAGCATCAGCAGCTGGCCCGCGCCCTGCGGCTGGCCGGTGAGGTCGGCGAGCCCCAGCCCGGAGACCTCCGCCCACGGCAGCACCCGCAACGCCGAGCGCCTCCGGCCGATGCCGAGCGGTCCGCTCCGCTCCTGGATCGCGAGCTTGGCCAGCACCCAGTCCCGCGTGCGCGCCTGCTCCATGGCGGCGTCGACGACGGTGACCCTGACCCCGGTGGCCGCGAGCGTCGCCCGCGCGTCGAACAGCTGGCCCAGCACCAGCACCTCGTTGGGGCGCTGGGTGAACCGGCGCATGTTCACGGAGCCGCTGGCGAGCGTCACGGCGTTCGGCTCGATCGCGGTGACCCGCAGCATGGGGACGAAGACGCGGCGGCGCGTGGCCAGCTCGACCACGAGGCCCAGCACGCGCGGTGGCTGCTGGTCCAGCCGCAGGCCGGCGACCAGGTCACGCACCTTTCCGATCGACTCGCCGTCGGGACCGAACACCGGCAGACGTGCCAGCTGAGCTGCGAAGACCCTGTTCACGGCAGCCATGGGGCCAGACTATGCCGTCAGCGGTGTCACTGCCCGGCCACGCGCCGCGACCCGTGCGGAGCCTTTCGCCTGCCCCCAAGGCCACCTTTGTTGCGTTGAGCGCAACAAAGGTGGCCTTGGGGGGCAGTTCAGGAGCTGCTTCGTGAAGGTGCCGGGGGGATGGTCCCGTCGCGCACGACCGGCGGCATCTCAACAGGATCAAACCCTTTTCGCCGGGAGTACGATCGGTTGACAGGGGTTCACCATTGGGAGCCGCCATGCTGGTAGAGATCCTGACCACCGTGGCCGCCATCGGCGCTGTCGGGCTGGCGGCCAGCGTAAGGGTCGTGAAGCAGTTCGAACGCGGTCTCGTGTTCCGCTTCGGCAGAGTGAACAGCCCCCCGCGCGAACCGGGGCTCACCGTGATCGTCCCGATCGTCGACCGGATGACCAAGGTCAACATGCAGATCGTGACGCTGCCCGTGCCCGCGCAGGACGGCATCACCCGGGACAACGTCACCGTGCGCGTCGACGCTGTCGTGTACTTCAAGGTGATCGACCCGAAGCAGGCGATCGTCGGCGTCGAGAACTACCGGTTCGCGATGCTGCAGGTCGCCCAGACATCGCTGCGTTCGATCATCGGCAAAAGCGATCTGGATGACCTGTTGTCCAACCGCGAGCGGCTGAACGAGGGCCTCGAGCTGATGATCGACAGCCCCGCGCTGGGCTGGGGCATCCACATCGACCGCGTGGAGATCAAGGACGTCGCGCTGCCGGAGACGATGAAGCGGGCGATGTCGCGGCAGGCCGAGGCCGAGCGCGAACGGCGCGGCCGCGTCATCGCCGCGGACGGCGAGCTCCAGGCTTCGGAGAAGCTCGCCAAGGCAGCAGAGCAGATGGCCCACACGCCGTCGGCGTTGCAGCTGCGCCTGCTGGAGACCGTTGTGGAGGTCGCCGCGGAGAAGAACTCGACGCTGGTGCTGCCGTTCCCGGTGGAGCTGTTGCGGTTCCTCGACAAGGCGGCGTCCGGCACCGGCCAGCCGTCGGTGCCGGAGCAGAACCGCACGGTGACGAACGGTGAACATGGTGCCGCGCACCTGACCCCGGCGGACGAGACGGGAAGGGGCCATACTCAGCGGTAACAAAGAGCCGAGTCACGGGAGAGAACGCATGGCCCGCCTTGCGCAGACCGCTGGTTTGACCGATGTGCAGCAGGAGATCTTGTCGACGGTGCGGGGGTTCGTGGACAAGGAGATCGTTCCGTATGCGCAGGAGCTGGAGCATGGGGATGTGTATCCGGCGGACATCGTGGCGGGGATGCGGGAGATGGGCCTGTTCGGGTTGATGATCCCGGAGGAGTTCGGTGGGCTGGGTGAGTCGCTGCTGACGTATGCGTTGGTGGTGGAGGAGATCGCCCGTGGGTGGATGAGTGTGTCGGGGGTGATCAACACGCATTTCATCGTGGCCTACATGCTGCGTCAGCATGGCACTCGGGCGCAGCAGGAGCGTTATCTGCCGCGGATGGCCACCGGGGAGGTGCGTGGGGCGTTCTCGATGTCGGAGCCGGATCTGGGCTCGGATGTGGCGGCGATCAAGACTCGTGCCAGGCGGGACGGTGATGACTATGTCATCGACGGTTCGAAGATGTGGTTGACCAACGGGGGCACGTCGAATCTGATCGCGGTGCTGGCCAGGACCGACGAGGGTGGGGAGAAGCCGCATCAGAATCTGACGGCTTTTCTGGTGGAGAAGCCGGAGGGCTATGGCGAGGTGGCGCCCGGCCTGTCGATTCCGGGCAAGATCGAGAAGATGGGGTACAAGGGGGTGGACACCACCGAGGCGGTGTTCGACGGGTTCCGGGTGCCCGCTTCCCGGGTGCTGGGTGAGGCGCCGGGGCGGGGGTTCGCGTTCATGATGGACGGCATCGAGGTTGGCCGGGTGAACGTGGCGGCGCGGGCGTGTGGGATCGCGATCCGGGCGTTCGAGCTGGCGGTGGAGTACGCCCAGCAGCGCCGCACGTTCGGCAGGCCGATCGCCGAGCATCAGGCGATCGCGTTCAAGCTGGCGGAGATGGCCACCAAGGTGGAGGCCGCTCATCTGATGATGGTGAACGCGGCGAGGTTGAAGGACGCCGGCGTGCGTAACGACGTGGAGGCGGGGATGGCCAAGCTGCTCGCCTCCGAGTACTGCGCCGAGGTCACTCAGGAGGCGTTTCGCATCCACGGCGGTTACGGCTACTCCAAGGAGTACGAGATCGAACGCCTGATGCGGGAGGCCCCGTTCCTGCTCATCGGCGAGGGCACCAGCGAGATCCAGAAGACCATCATCAGCCGCGGCCT